>CBDTVS010000115.1:0-5991 GCA_965364245.1 uncultured Gammaproteobacteria bacterium
ACCCGAGCCACGTTCGACGGCGACCACCGTGACCCCGAAGCGGGTGCGCAGCAACGCCTGACCAAGGGTCAGCCCCGGCAGCGGACAGTCCGACCCGAGCCGCACGCGGTGGAACCGGGCGTCGAGGCCGTAGGCGCTGATCAGGTCGGCGAGCCCCAGCCGCCCCTCCCCGCCCCCCTCCTGCGTCCCCCGGTCGGGCAGCAGGCGGCGCCCCACCAGCAGCATGTAGGCGACGGCGATGGCGAGCACCACCAGCCCGGCCGGGGCGAAGTCGAAAAAGCGGAACGGCGCCAGGCCGGCGCGGCCGAGCTCTGTGCTGACTGCCAGATTTGGTGGGGTGCCGATCAGCGTCAGCATGCCGCCGATCGAACCGCCCAGCGCCAGCGGCAGCAGCAGCCGGCCCGGCGGGACGCCGGCGCGATGCGCCATGTTCAGCGCCACCGGGATGAACACCGCGACCGCTCCGGTATTGCTCATGAAGGCCGAGAGCAGCGCGACGCCGAGCATCAGCATCGCCATCAGGCGTGCCTCGCTGCGCCCGGCGACGCGCAGCAGGCCGTGGCCGAGGGCGAAGGCGATGCCGGTGCGATACAGCCCCTCGCCGATCACGAACAGCGCTGCGATCAGGATCACCAGCGGGTCGCCGAACCCGCCCAGCGCCTCGCGCGGGTCGAGCACCCCGCCGAGCATCAGCGCCAGGATCACGCCAACCGCGATGACGTCCATGCGCAGACGATCGCTGGCGAACAGCACGACCGTCACCGCGAGCAGTACGAACACGTAAACGGCCTCGCCGCTCATCTTCCTCCCCCGGACCGGGTCACCCGGTCCTTATCCAGCCGCAACGCGCCCCGGTACCGGCCCGGCTACCCAGGCCTGCCCCGCCTCATGACCCCAGCTGTTCCCGGCAGTCGCGCTCCAGCGCGTCGACCGTGGAGCGGATCAGCGACAGGCAGCGCTCGACCCCGTCCACGTCAGCCTCGCGCCGGCAGGCGTTGAGTCCGGAGAGCGCAACGTTCAGCGCCGGGTGGAACTTCCCCTCGGCGACGAATCCCGCGACCTGCGCCTCGAGTGCCTCGTGCTCCATCGATCGTCTCCCGTCACCAGCCCGTGCCGTGCACGATCATGGTGCCAGTGCACCCCTCGCGACGCCAACCGCGCACCAATGCGGAAGGTCACCTTCCGCCCATCCCAAGCGACATTGTTTTATTTCAATAAGTTAGATAGTGGCACGCCGTTTGTATGAAGTTTTTCCGATAGTTCACAACCCCGTCACCACCCAGGAGCCGCTCCCGATGGACCAGCTGCCCGCCGACCTCCTCGCCCTGGTCGCCGTGGTCTTCGCGCTCGGCCTGCGTCACGGCCTCGATGCCGACCACCTCGCCGCGGTCGACGGCCTGGCGCGGGCCAACAGCCGCGACCGCCCGCGCCTGGCGCGCTGGACCGGCACCCTGTTCTCCCTCGGGCACGGCGCCATCGTGACGCTGGTGGCGATCGCGATCGGCCTGTTCAGCGAGCGCTGGCTGATCCCCGGCTGGGTCGACGCCTTCGGCACCGGCTTCTCGATCGTCGTGCTGACGCTGCTCGGCGCGCTGAACCTGCACGCCATCCTGACCACCGCGCCGCAGGAGACCGTGCGGCCGCTCGGCCTGCGCAGCGCCTGGCTGTTGCGGCTGCTGACCGCCCGCCACCCGTTGAGCATCGTACTGCTCGGCGCGCTGTTCGCGCTGTCGTTCGACACCCTGACCCTGACCGCGACCTTCTCGATGGCCGCCTCCGGACTCGGCGGCTGGCAGGCGGCCGCCGGCCTCGGCCTGCTGTTCATGGCCGGCATGGCGCTGACCGACGGCCTGAACGGTTGGTGGGTCGCACGCCTGCTCGGGCGCGCCGACCGGCGTGCGCGAGTCGTCTCGCGCTTCGTCGGCCTGGTGATCGTCAAGCTCACCTTCCTCGTCGCATTCGGCGCGCTGCTCGGCCTGCTGGTGCCGACGGCCAGCGCCTGGCTCGACGCCCATGCCCTCTGGATCGGCCTGGCGATCCCGCTGCTGATCCTCGCCAGCTACCGACTGGCGATCCGTCTCGCCGGCACCCCCGACCCGCGCACGGCCAGCTGAACGAAAACCGCGCCATCGGACCCGCGGAGCCTCTACAATGGCGCGGTGGACGCGCTGCTGCACCTCTTCACCTGGTATCCGCTGTTCGCCGTGCCCGCCGGCGTCGGCTGGGGTGCGGTGTACGTCTCCGGGGGCAAGAACTTCGACCTGCAGCTCGGCGACAAGGCGCTGATGGTCGCACCGTGGGTGGCACTGAACGTTGCCAGCTGGCTCTGGCCGGGCGAGAAGACGCTCGCCAACCTGCTCGAGGTGACGGTCATCGCCATCGCCGTGCCACTGATGATGCTGCTGCGCGTGGCGATGGGCCGCAAGGTCGCCGACCAGGCCCGCCTCGCCCGCAACCTCGCGATCGGCGTCAGCGTGCTCGCGGCGCTGCTGTGGGTGCTGGTGCCGATCATCCCGATCGGCGGACCCGGACTCTACGGCTAGCGGGTCCGTCGGTGCGTCCTCCCGGCTACCAGCCCGCACGCATCGAGGCGCGCGTCGCCCGGCTGATGTCGCGCGCCCGCACCGCCGGCTGGCGCGTCAGGCACTGGACGGTGCGCCACGACCTGCGCGGCCAGGTGGCCGGTCAGGCGTGGCCGAACGAGGGACTGCTGCGCTTCAACCCGGTGCTCGGTGGCGAGAACTGGGCGCACTTCCTCGAGCACACCGTGGCCCACGAAGTGGCCCACCTGCTCGCCTGCTGGCGCCACGGCGCGGGCGCACTCGGGCATGGCCCGGCGTGGCGCGAGGCGATGGCGCTGTTCGGTGTCGAGCCGAGCGTCTGCCACACCTACGACACCAGCCGCAGCATCGCGTGGCGCCAGCGACGCTGGCCCTACCGCTGCGGCTGCCCCTGGCCCCAGCAGCTGACCACGACGCGCCACAACCGGGTCCAGCTGCGCCGCGCGACCTACCTCTGCCGCACCTGCGGCGAGCCGCTGCGCTTCTCCGGCCGGGTCGCCTGAGCCGGGGTCACTCAGCCGCATCCCGCTCGCGCCCGCCGATCGCCCGGCAGACGACTCTGTCCGCGCCGTCGACCACGCAGGTGGTCGGCAGGCCGCGCCCAACCCGCTCGACGATGCCTTCGTCATCGGCGCCTGGCGCGGACCGTGACCGCACAGAGGCCTCGTCATCTTTTACCCTGCAAGGGCAACCGGTGTACTCTTGTTCGAACAAGACTCGAGGGCGAATCCGCAAGGGAAGCCCCTCAAGAGGGTCGGTTATGGAAGACGTGACACGTGGGGCGGAGGATGCCGGCGGTCGATTCGACAGCGCAGCCGGCCTGGGCGACATGATCAAGCGCCACGGGCGCATGCTCGTTGTGCTGCTGTTCCTACTCTCAGCAGCCACCCCGGCCCTGGCCGAGGGTCAGGCGGAGCGCGCGCTGAACGCGGTTCGCGACCTGATCGTGTCCGGTGAGGTGGCTCCGAACGCGGTGCTGCGCCTCGCCTTCAAGCAGGGCAACGTCAACGCCTACCTCGGCAATGATCTCGAGCTGCAGCGCGAGTGGGAACAGCAGACCGGCATCGTCCTGGAAACGCGCATCATTCCGCAGCTGCCGATCCAGCAGGTCATCGCGACTTCCGAGGGCATCGACCTCACCGTCGCCCGCAATCACGAGTTCCCCGAGCTGATCCCGCTGGGACTGATCGAGGACCTGACCCCGCTCTTCATGGAATTCGGCTTCTCGCTCGATGACGACCCCTACACCGGCTTCATCCGCCCCGACCTGCAGGCCTACCTCGGGGATCGGATCGCCGCGATCCCGGCCGACGGCGACCCGGTGGTGATGTACCTGCGGCGGGACCTGATGGAAGAGCCGCACGAACGCAGCGCGTTCCACGCAGCGACCGGTCGCGACCTCGCCGTACCGCAGACCTGGGAGGAATACGAGACGCTGGTGCGCTTCTTCCATCGTCCGGAGCAGGGTCTGTACGGCGCTGCCGAGGAGCGCGATGCGGAGGGGGCATGGATGCTCTGGCTGCCGCGCTACCTTTCGATGAACGCTCCCTACCAACCGCTGTTCGATGCCGACATGCGTCCCCTGATCGATTCACCCCAGGGCATCGCCGCGACCGAGAACTACGTCGCGATCGCGCACCACTCGCCTCCCGGCATCGACAAGGACGGGAACAACTACAGTTTCACCCTGCCCTTCTACATGCAGGGCAAGGCGTTCGCGACCATGTTCACCATCGCCGCGGCCAAGCTGTTGAGCAGCCCCAGCTCCCCGATCCGCGACAAGTACATCGCCGCACCCATTCCCGGAACCCGCATCGATGGCGAACTGGTCCGGCGCAACACCATCATCTATGGCAACAACCTGGTGATCCCGAAGGATGCGGTCAACCGCAAGCTCGCGTTCCTGTACGCGATGTGGATCACCTCACCCGAGGTCTCGACCCGCTCGGTCGGCGTGCGCGGTGGGTTCACCGACCCGTACCGCTGGCATCACCTGCGCGACTCGCGAATCCTCGAGATCTACTCAGCGCAGGCGCTCGAGGCCTTCGCCAACGCCTGGCCCGTGACCCTGCCACCCGGAACCGGCATCCCCGGAGACAGCGAATACCTCGAGGCGCTGAATGCCAACCTGACCGCTGCGGTGCGCGGCGAACTGACCGCCGCCGAGGCGATGACCAGGACCGCGACCAGCTGGGAGGCCATCACTGAACGTCTCGGGCGCGCCTCCCAGGCGCGTCACTGGAAGGCATTCCAGAGCAACTTCAGGACCGGTCCGTGACGCCGCATCTGCCGTCCCGCACCTCCTGCTGAGCTGTCGAGCGCAGCATGCGAATTGCCCTGCGCCCATCGATCTTCCGCTACCTGCTCTACATCCTGGTCGCGGTCGGCATGGTGGTCGCGTCGCTGCTGCTGCTCGCCAACCAGGTGGTGCACCGGGCGACCCAGAGCCTGGAGGAGATGGTCGAGCACCACGTCCGGCCGCTCGCCGCCGTGCAGCGCCTGCAGTCGAACATGGACACGCTGCGCGGTCTCGAGCTGGAGCTGCACCAGTTCAGCGACTTCTTCGCCGTGCCCTACCACCTCGACAACATGCAGAAGGAGGTGCACGTCATCGACACGGCGCTGGTCGGCCTGCAGGGCCCGCTGGACAGGATCGACTCGACCGAGGCCCGGCGCCTGGGCGAGCACTGGCAGATCTATCGCCAGGCGATCCAGGACCAGCTCGAGCTGGCGCGTGCCATGCAACTCGACCAGCTGGGCACCATCTCGACCACGCGATCGCGCGGCGCACACGACGCGATCTCGGCGATCCTGCGCGACCTGATCGACCGCACCGAGCAGGCCTCGGCCAACGCCTACGAGCAGGTCCAGCGCGAAGCGGTCAACCAGCAACTGCTGATCTCAACGATGCTGGTTATCGGCCTGCTGCTGCTGTTCGGCGTCATCTGGAGCTTCGGGCGCTCGATTTCAAAACGCATCACCGCGCTCAGCGTGGCCGCCGAGGCCGTGGCAGGCGGCGACCAGGTCGCACCGATCCATGTCTCGGGACACGATGAACTGGCCGAGCTGGGTCATGCCTTCAACACCATGCAGACCAAGGTCCTGGAGCGCGAGGAGGAGCTGCGCGGTGCGCACGAGCGGCTCGAGCAGCGCGCGCTGTCCGCCGAGGAGGCGACGCTCGCCAAGTCGCAGTTTCTCGCCAACATGAGCCACGAGATCCGCACGCCGATGAACGGCGTGCTCGGTATGCTCGAAATCCTGCGCGAGACGCGCATGAGCCCTGAACAGCAGGACTACATCGCTACCGCACATGAGTCGGCCACCGCGCTGCTCGAACTGCTCAACGACATCCTCGATCTGTCCAAGATCGAGGCCGGCAAGGTTCGTCTGGAGAAGCTCGAGTTCGACCTCGAGCAGCTGCTCGACTACA
>CBDTVS010000116.1:0-5986 GCA_965364245.1 uncultured Gammaproteobacteria bacterium
GGTCTTTCGAAACATCTCGGCGGCGACCGCCTCGATTGTTCGCCGATTCTGAGTATTTACGGCGTCGGTCAGCGACGTCGACTCCTCAGCTTCGAGCATTGCCAGCAGGTCGGCAACACCCATCGATTCGGGGTCGCCGGCAGTCGGAACGAACGGCGGCAACAACTCGGGCGTCGCAACCGAACCGGCTTTGAGGTCGATGGCGAATAGCGCGAGCTCCAGATCGTCGAGGCGTTCCATGAAGCCGTCGTTCAACAGCCGTTCAGGCGCGACGTAGAGCAGGTCGAGTTCGCCGGCGTGCAGGCGCGCCAGCGTGCGCCGCGCGGTGTCGGCGTCGAGTGCCGAGTTGTAGCAGGCCGCGGCGACGCCGTTCTCGACCAGCGCGTCGACCTGGTCCTTCATCAGCGCGATCAGCGGCGAGACGACGATCGCCGTGCCGGGCCTGAGCAGTGCCGGCAGCTGGTAGCAGAGCGATTTGCCGCCGCCGGTCGGCAGCAGTACGAAGGCGTCGCGGCCGGCGACGAGGTCCTCGACGATCGCCCGCTGGTAGGGGCGGAACGACGTGAAGCCGAACACGCGCTCGAGGGCGGCGTCGATGGGGGCGGTAGAGGGCATCGATTTGGTTGAATAGCGTCGCCGGGATTTGCGGGAGCCATGATACGCGACCCGAAGGTGCCGACCGGCTCGTCGTCCTTTGCCGCGAATCCGTCGTGCCGGCTGGCCTGCAGATCGCGGTTATGATCGGTCTCGCATGGACGGGTCCCGCGGATCCGTGCAGCACTCTTTTCAGTGAGGAGCGGCCAGCGTGAATACGACCGTGCCCGAAACCAAGGTGTCCTGCGAGGACTGCGCGGCATGCTGCTGTCGCCTGGAGGTCATGCTCATCACCGACACCGGGGTGCCCGACCGCTTCGTCGCGACCGACAGGTGGGGCGGTGAGCACATGCAGCGACTCGACGACGGCTGGTGCTCGGCGCTGGACCGGAACACCATGCGCTGCACGATCTACGCGAACCGGCCATGGGTGTGCCGCGAATTCGCGATGGGCGGCCACGAATGCCTGCTCGAGCGGAGCGCCAGCGCATAGGCTTTCCTGGTCGAATTGCTGGACGACTGGCGTGATGGCCGTGGGTTCCAGGCCAGCGCATGCCGGTGAGTCCAAACGTCAAGATCAGCAGCCCATCCATTGCATGGTCGGCACCGGCAAGGCCAAATCCTGCTAGGTTTCTGACAGAGGTCACCCGTACCAGCCGAGGTCGCAATGCGGCAGCCGTGCACGCGAAGAACCGCACTGACGAGGATCGGCGCCGGGCTCGCCTGGGCCTGGCTGCTCCCGCGCCACCCGCTTGCCGAAACGGGCGGCCCGTTGCGCAAGCCGATTCCCGCAACAGGTGAATTCCTCCCGGCCATCGGCCTCGGCACCTGGCGCACCTTCAACGTCGGCAGCGACCGGCGCATGATCGACGCGCGTACCGAGGTGGTCCGCGCGTTCTTCGCCCACGGCGGCGGACTGATCGATTCATCGCCGATGTACGGATCCGCGGCCGACGTGATGGGCCACGCACTCGATGCGCTCGGTCACCCCGCGGGCCTGTTCTCGGCCGAGAAGGTCTGGAGCCCGGCCGGTGGCGACGCCCGCGAGCAGGTGGCCGAGCAGCTCGCCCGCTGGCGCGTGAAACGTCTCGACCTGCTCCAGGTGCACAATCTGGTCGACTGGCGGGAGCACCTCGCCGCGCTGCGCGAGCTCAAGGCCGAGGGCCGGCTGCGCTACATCGGCATCACCACCTCCCACGGACGACGGCACCGCGAATTCGAACAGGTCATGGCCGACGAGGCACTGGACTTCGTGCAGCTCACCTACAACCTCACGCACCGGGAAGCCGAGAACCGCCTGTTGCCGCTGGCCAGGGAGCGCGGCCTCGCGGTCATCGTCAACCGGCCCTACGACGGCGGCCGTCTGATCAAGTGGCTCAAGCGCGCTGAGCGTGTGCCCGACTGGGCCGTGCAGGAATTCGATTGCCATACTTGGGCCGATTTCCTGCTGCGCTTCATCGTCAGCCACCCGGCGGTGACCTGTGCCATCCCGGCCACCACCCGGGTCGAGCACCTCGACGAGAACATGCGCGCCGGCCGGGGGCCGATGCCGTCGCCCGAACTCCGCGCGCGGATGGTGCGCTACGTCGAGTCGCTGTGATCGCCGACTGGGCCAGCTACGCGCTCGCGGACTTCATCCCGTTCACGCCCGAGGTCTACGCCCGGCTGGTCGAGCGGGTCAACGAGGCCGGCTGGCCGCTGCAGTTCCTCGCGCTGGGGTTGGGCCTGACCGCACTGGCGGTCGCATGGCATGGCCGGGCGCGGGTCGCGCTGGCGCTGCTGGCCCCCGCGTGGGCTACGAGTGGCGTGCTCTTTCACCTTCACTACTACGTCGAGCTGACCTGGGCGGCCACCTGGTTCGGCGCGGCGTTTCTGGCGCAGGCGGCGCTGCTGCTCGGGTTCGCCCTGACCGGTGCCGCCGCACCCGCGCCGGCGCGCACCCCGAAGGGCCGGGTCGGGGCCGCCATCGCCCTGTTCGGTCTGGCGGGGTATCCCGCGCTGGCACTGCTCGACGGTACCGGCTGGGTAGGGGTCGAGGTTTTTGGCCTGCACCCGGAGCCTACGGCGATCGCGACGCTCGGTCTCGTGATGGTCGCGCTGGGTGGCGCCCGGGCCGGGTTCGCCGCGCTCGCCCCCCTGCTCTGGCTGGCGATCGCGAGCCTGACGCTCGTCGCACTGCAGAACGCCATGGGCTGGCTGCTGCCAGGCTTGGTGGGTTTGGCGTTGGCCGGGGTCGTCGCCGAGGCCCTGGTCAGGCGTCTGGCGCGCCGCTGAGCCGGCGCCCGGGTGGCGCACCCGGGCGTGCGGTGCCACGCTTCCAGTCAGCCAGACCGTTCGGCGGTCTAACTGCCGGGGCCGAGTGCGTTCCGGGGCCGTTGATCGGGTGGGCGGGATGACAAACTGCGGCGTCGAACACCGCAAGGGGGAGACCGATATGGCCTGCGTGCTCTACGTGCGGATCAAGACCGACCTCGACTGGGAGGAGTTTCAGCGCCGGCTCGAGGAGCGCCGACCCCGCTTCCTCGAGGTGCCGGGGCTGCTGCAGAAGATCTACGGGCGCGACCCCGCGACGGGCGAGGTCTGCGGCATCTATTTCTTCGCGGACCAGGCGTCGCTCGCGGCCTACCGCGACTCGGAGTTGGCGAAGACCATCCCCTCGGCCTACGAGGCGGTGGATGTGCGCCGCGAGGTCTACGAGGTGCTCTACCCGCTGCATCCCGATCGGGGACCGGTCGCCGGGTAGCGGTCGAGCCCGCGGCGGACATGGCTGATTCGTCCAGGTTAGGACGGCGCGCGGCGCGGATCGCCGCGCTGCTGCTCGGTTCGGTCTGGCTGTTCCCTGTCAGCTGCACGGTGGGCGGGGTAGTCGGCACCCATCTGGTCGCCACGTACGACGCGCGCGACATGCGCGATGGCGACACTCTCCACCATCTCTTCGGATTCGTCACCGAGGGGGGCGGCGATGGGGCCCCATTCGTGTTCCACCGCCTCGAACATGCCGAGCGCCTGCTCGCGCAACTACGGGAGTCGGACCTGGAGCTGCGCGATGCGCCCCGCTCGGCGCTCTGGCAGGCGGCCGGCTACCGGTTCCGGATGGTGCGCCCGGAGGGACGCCTCGAGACCCGCGACGCGATCGTCACCTACCGGGTGCTCGGCGAGGAGGGCGGGGCGCAGGAGCTCGAGGTCGTCGAGACCTACCGCGACGGCGACAACACCATCTGGAGCCGCTACCGGGCGACCAGCGACGGGATCGAGCCACTGACCTCGCGCATGTTCTACTTTGGCTACGGCATGGCGGTGCCGTTCGCGTTCGTCTTCGGGATCGGGGTATATGCACTTGGCCGGCTTCTGCGTCGGCGGGTCGAGACACTGTAAACTCGCGCCTGGTCCGCCCTGCGAGAATTCGCTCAAACTACGGAAAGGAGACCGTGATGCCCCGGGTCCATTACCTCGTCCTCCTGCTTCTCGCCTCGCTCATGGCCGGCTGCGCCACCGTGCCCATGGCCTCGCTCGAGGCCGACACGCAGGCCAAGCAGTTCACTGTCGAGCCCGGCAAGGCGAATATCTACCTGTACCGGAACGAGACGTTCGGGGGCGCCATCGCCATGCCCGTCGCACTCGATGGCCGGGTCGCGGGGAAGACCGCTGCGAGCACCTATTTTTTCTGGACCGTCGAGCCGGGTCCCCACGAGATCACCTCGCTGACCGAGAACACCGCCAGCCTCAAGATCGACGCCCGCGCCGGGCACAACCACTACGTCTGGCAGGAAGTGAAGATGGGGATGTGGACGGCACGCTCCCAGCTCCACGAGGTTGACGAGGAGGTCGGGCGCAAAGGGGTTGCCGAGTGCAAGCTGATCACGTCGAACTTCTGAGCGATCGCGATCCCACAGGTCCCCCTTCGGGGTGACAAATCCGAGCGAATGGCATCGATGAAACCGCGCATCAGCATGGTCACCCTCGGCGTCCGCGACCTCGCGGCGTCGGTCGCCTTCTACGCGCAGGGGCTCGGCCTGCCACGCATGGAATCGCCGCCGGAGGTGGCGTTCTTCACCCTCGACGGGACCTGGCTGGGACTCTACGGGCGCGAGGCGCTGGCCGAGGACGCGACGGTGCCGGCCGAGGGGCACGGTTTCGCGGGTGTCGCGCTGGCGCACAACGTCGCCTCGGAGGCCGAGGTCGACGCGGTGCTGGCGCAGGCGGTCGCGGCCGGTGCGCGGCTGGTCAAGCCGGGGCAGAAGGTGTTCTGGGGAGGCTACTCGGGCTACTTCGCGGATCTGGACGGCCACCTCTGGGAGGTGGCGCACAACCCGCACTTCTGGGTCGGGCCGCCGGATCGCGCCTAGCGGCCGTGCCGGGCGCTGCCCGGTTTCAGCGCAGGCTCTGCAGGTTGGTGATCAGCGCAGTCTTCTGGCGTTTGATCTCGTCGGAGATGTCGGAGGCGAGGTCGGTGCGTGGGCCGCACAGCTTGGCGGCCTCCTTGCTGCAGTGCTTGGCCATGTCGCTGGCCACCTCGACGGCGAGGTCCGAGAGGATGATCTCGATGGCCTCCAGCTGCTTGGCCTTGAGGTCCTTGCCGACCGCGGCCCGCACCTTCTTGAGGGCCTTCTTCGCGATCTTCTCGGTTTTCATGAGTGTGCTCCGCGGCGGTCGACTGTTTCCAGCATCCTTTTATCTAAGCACATCGGGCAACAGGCTGCACACGATCGGGGGCACGCAGAATCGTCTACGCTCAGGTTGGATGGACAGGGACGTCACGCCATGCCGCAACCGTCGCCACGCATCGACCGCCTGAGCTGGGGGCGCATGAGGGTCGCCGGGCTCGGCGAGGGCAAGGACTTCAAGCTCTGGCCCGGAGGTGGCCGGCCGTGGAACTGGGCGGAGTCCGGCACCCACCACGTGCCGGGCATCCTCCCGGTCGATGTCGAGGAGCTGCTCGCGCATGGCGCCGAGGTGGTCGTGCTGAGCCGCGGCATGTTGCTGCGCCTGCAGGTCGCGGCGGAGACCGTCGCGCTGCTCGAGGCGCGCGGCGCGCGGGTCAGGATCGCCGAGACCGGTGCCGCGGTCGAGCTCTACAACGAGCTCGTCGGACAGGACGTCGCGGTCGGCGGGCTGTTCCACTCGACCTGCTGAACCGAGCCTGGGGTGATCTGATTGAAATGATTCCCGCGTATTCCCGTCATCGACACAAGCGTCCGGCGACACCGCCCGATCGGTGCCCGATGGGGTGGTCTGATCCGGCTGCACAGGGGTGAGAGCGTGGGTCCTCGGCCTGTTCTTCGACGAGGTCGAGCGCCATGCGATGTGCCACGGGATAATCTCCCTTGGTCATGTAGAGCTCGAAGAGGCGCTCGCGCGCTGCATCGTTGAGCGGTTCCTGTTCGATCCACTC
>CBDTVS010000117.1:0-5972 GCA_965364245.1 uncultured Gammaproteobacteria bacterium
GGGGCACGCGCGGCACTCGAGCGGGCGATCCAGCAGGCGGTGGTCGAGCAGCTCGGCGCCCCGGCGGAGGAGGTGGTGCTGGCGCCGGCACACGCGGTGCTCAAGACCTCCAGCGGCAAGATCCGCCGTGGCGCGATGCGCGAGCTCTACCTGCGCGGCGCCGTCGGGCGCCGGCCGCGCCCGGTCTGGTGGCAGCTGGCCCAGGTGGCGCTGGTCTCGGTCGGGCCGTGGCTGCGCGGCCGGCTGCGCCGTGCGTTGACCTGGGGCTACGCCGCGTGGGCCTGGGCGGTGGGCGTCACCTGCACGCTGCTCGCCGCGCCCGGCATCCTGCTGCTGCCACGGCTGGCGTGGCGCTGGGCGGTCGCGCGCGCCGGACTGCGCGTGGTCACGACGCTGGTCGGCCTGCCGGTGCGGCGACTCGGCGAGGCGCTGCCGGACGGCGCCTGCGTGGTCGTCGCCAACCACCAGAGCTACGTCGACGGGCTGGTGTTGAGCCTCGCGCTGCGCCGCCCGCTGGCGTTCGTCGCCAAGGGCGAACTCGCGCCGCAGCGCGTCGCCGGCACGCTGCTACGCCGGCTCGGTGCGGTGTTCGTCGAGCGCTTCGACGTCGGGCGCAGCGTCGCCGACGCCGGTGGGCTCGAGGCGGTGCTGGCCGCGGGTGGCACGCTGTGCGTCTTTCCGGAGGGCACCTTCGACCGCGCGCCCGGCATCAGACCGTTCCGCATGGGCGCCTTCGTCGCCGCGGCGCGCGCCGGGGTGCCGGTGGTGCCGGTCGGCATCCGCGGCACGCGCTCGGTGCTGCGTTCCGAGACCTGGTTGCCGCGCCGTGGCAGCGCGACCCTGCAGGTCGGCGCGCCATTGCACCCGACCGGCAGCGGCTGGGAGGCGAGCCTGGCGCTGCGCGACGAAGCGCGCGAGGCGATCCTGGAGATGACCGACGAGCCGCGGCGCGACGAGGTGGTCACGCTTACGGGCGAGACGCCGCAGGGCTGAATTGCCGCTCAGTGCACCCCGAGCGCCCGCGCCGCCTGGCGCAGACCATCCCCGGCATCGAAGCGCACGAAGTCGGGTGCGAAACGCAGCAGCCGGATCACGCGCGGTGGTCGCCCGGCGACGTGCGCCACCGTCAGCGGCAGCGTGCTGGTGCCCTCGGCCGGACCGTCGTGACACAGGTTCATGGCGTCGACGTGCAGCTCGCGCGTCTCGAGGCGCACGTCGGTCTCCATGCCGGCGAACACCTCGGCAGTCATGTCGAGGAAGTCGCTGATGTCGGCGGCGCTGTGGCTCAGCGCTTCGAGCTCGCCCTCGGTCGTCGCGAGCTCCTCGCGCAGCGCCTGCGCGTGGCGCGTGATCACCTCCTCGTCGTGCCACAGGCCGGCGAGGCCGCGCACCTCCTGCTCGTAGAGGCGCAGCCGCATCTGCAGCTTGACCCGCTCCTCGCCGAGCTGCTGCTTGCGCATGCGGGAGCCGAACACCGTCTGGGTCGCGCGCAGCGCGAGGTCCTGCAACACGCGCAGACGCACGCTCTCGCCGAGCTGCGCCGCGCTGGTGGCGAAGGCACTCAGGCGGTGGTCGCCCAGGCTCAGTGCGACCTGGGCGACGTCGCGCTGGACCAGTTCGCCCTGCAGCGCGTGGCCGAAGCGCTTCTCCAGCGCGAGGCTCATACCGAGGCCGGCGTAGACGGTCCCGGCGCCACGTGCTCCAGCGCCGGCGAGAAAGCGGCGCAGCGGCCGGTGGCCGTCGAACAGCTCCTGCATCGAATCCGGGGTGGTGAAGGCGGCGCGCAGGAACGGCTCGCGTGACCAGCGTTCGCGGCTGACCTCGAGCGGCTCCGGCAGGGTTGCGAACTGGGCGTCGATGGCACGGATCGCCTCGCGCAGCGCCGGGGCGAGTCGACGGCGGTAGCCGGGCACCATGCGCAGGCGGGGATCCACGGCCTCGACCACGGCGTCGATCTGGCGATCGAACCCCTCGCGCGCCTCGCGCGAGGCGCGTCGGCGGCTGCGCAGACCCCTGAGTCGATCGAGCATTGCCATGATCTCTCCCGAGGCCCGCCAGGGAGGCACCCGCGGTTGCGCGCCTCGCTATATTGAAGATTGCACCGTCCTGGCAATCGCGCAAGGTGGTTGGGAGATCGGCGGCGCGTGCTAGGCTGCGGGCCCGGCCGAAGGCGCGGTGCCCGGGGGCCGCCAGACCACTTGCAACGGGGAGGATCCGATGAGCGACGAACTCTACGATAAGGGCATGGAGGTGCGCCGTGCGGTGCTCGGCGACAGCTACGTCGACAAGGCCGTGGCGGCCACGACGGAGTTCACCCGGGCGATGCAGGAACACACCACCGCCCACTGCTGGGGCACCGTCTGGCAGCGCGACGGCCTGCCACGACAGACGCGCAGCCTGTTGACGCTGGCGCTGCTGACCTCGCTGCGCGCTACCACCGAGCTCCAGGGCCACGTGCGCGGCGCGCTGCGCAACGGCTGCACGGTCGACGAGATCCGCGAGACGCTGCTGCACGCCACGGTCTACTGCGGCGTGCCCGCCGGCATCGAGGCGTTCCGGGCCGCGAAGCCGGTGATCGAGGCGTGGGAGAACGGCGAGCGGGAGTGAGCGGGGCGCCTTGTCCTGGCTCTTCCTGGATATGGGCCTGCTCCCGGCGGCGTGAAATGATCGGCGCCTGGCATCCCGCCAGCCATGCCACGGAGTCACGTCATGCGCCGTTCACTGATTGTCCTGCTCACGTTCTGCGTCGTTAGCGGCGCGTCTTCCGCGACCGCGGACGCGCGCACGCCGGTGGTCGTTTCGGACACCACGCGGATGATGGTGCTCGAGGAGATGCGCGGTTTCGTGGAGGCCCTGGCCGGGATCACCGGCGCGCTGGCGCGCGGTGACGTGGCGGCGGTGGCCGATCTGGCGCAACCGCACGGTATGCAGGCGATGCAGGCCTTCCCGCGCGAGAACATGATGGAGATGCCGGAGTCGTTCCGCGCGCTCGGCCGCGCCGTGCATCAGGACTTCGATCGCCTGGCGGCCGACGCGCGCGCGGGCGCCACGGTCAGCGAGGCGCTAACGACGGTGAGCCAGGCCCTGGCGAAGTGCTCGGGCTGCCACGTCGCCTACCGCCTGGAGTCACGCTGACCCCGCGTCCATTTCGCGACGGCCGCGTCAGCCGGGGGTATCGATCGGGGGTTTCGGCATTCGCCGGGTTACCGGGTGTGCCTCACCCCTGGCTGCCGTGGGCGAGCGCCGAGGGCGTCAGCCTGCCGACGATGGCCGGCGCTTCCCTGATCAGCGCGTCGTCGGTCAGCGCCTCGACCATGAACAGCGCGAAGTCGACGCGCCGGGTGCGGTTGCTCGCGAGGACCGGGTCGCCGACGTGGCGGCTCCAGAGCGGCAGGCCCTGGCTCTCGCCCTCCTCGAGGTCGCTGCCACGCACGACGGTCCAGCGCGTGTCGCTGGCGAAGACCCTGCGGCACGCCTCGACCTGGTCGTCGAGATCGGCGAAGCGGACCAGCCGCGCCAGCCAGCCGAACAGCGCGACGAACGCCCTGAACGGGCGGCTGTAGACGTCCTTGCCGTCCCGCGTGATGTGCCAGCCACACGAGAAGACCAGGCGGGCGCCGGGCTCGGCATGGTCGAGCACCACCTGCGCCGTGCCGGTCGCGAGGCCGTGCACGCCCCACGGGACGAGCACGGTCAGCACCCCGTCGCAGCCGGCCACCGCGCGGCGGATCACCTCGGCGTCGTTCGTCGCGCCCGGAACCAGCGTGATGCGACCGGCGAATTCCGCGAGCTTGTCGACGCTCTGCGGGCGACAGACGCCGACCACCTCGTGGCCACGCTCGAGGGCGTGCCGGACCATGTGATGGCCGAGCTTGCCCGAGGCGCCGACGATGCAGATCTTCATGCGTGGCGGATCGCGTGGCGTGAGAGCGGCGCGCTCAGAGCGTCAGCTGGAAGCCGTCGACCAGGAGTCCCGGCAGCTGCTGGGTGGCGGTCGAGCGCCGTTCGTAGGTGCCCGCGTCGGCCAGCCGTTCGCGTTCGCGGGTCAGCCCCACCAGGGCGTCGCCGAGCAGTTCGTAGAGGCTGACGTCGAAACGCATCGGCGCCAGCGGGCCGGCCAGCTCGCCTCCCGCGACGACGAAGCAGGCGTAGCGGCTCATGCCGGTCACGCGGCAGGCGTTGCGGTCGGAGTAGTTGCAGTACCAGAGGTCGGAGAGGTAGAGGCCGTCGCCGAGCGTGGCGAGCACGTCGGCCTCGGCGAGTTCACCGCCGGCCATCTCGAGCGACTCGGGCGCTTCCATGCGCGCGTTGACGGCGACGCCATACTCGCGCGCGCTGCGCGGCCCGGCCAGCGCGGTGCCGAAGCGACCGTCACCGACCAGCGTCACTACATCGGGCAGCAGGTAGCCGGCCTCCGAGAAACCGGGTGCCGGGCTGTCGGCGCGAGCCTCGCGCAGCGTCACGGCCGGGTGCAGCGTGGCGCGGCCGTCGGCGAGGCGCTGCAGCGGGCTCTGCCCGGTGCGCAGCGACTTGAGACCGAACCCGCCCCAGCCGAGCAGGTCGAGCAGTTCGCCGAGCGCGGCCGGCGCGAGGAATGCGCGGTGACGGCCGGTCGCCGGGGTCCTGGCCGGGCGGGCGAGGGCGTCGAGGCGCATGCGGGCGCCGCCGATCCGCGCGGCGAGCTCGTCCGCGTCCCACCGGCTGCCGGCGTAGCGCCCCTTCACCGCGCGCCCCTCGGCGCCGTGCAGGCTCCAGTCGAAGTTGAACGATGCGGCCGCGTGCCAGTTGCGCTGCCCGAGCGAGTTGGCGAAGCCGTGGGCCTGCACCCCGCGCGCGAGCAGCCCGACGAGGTCGAGCTCGCCGGCGCACGTGGCGATGGCGTCGAGCCACGCATCGCGTGGGCCCAGCTCGCCGTCGGCCACCGCTTCGCTCGAATGGACCGCGTCGGCGTAGGCGAGGTAGGGGTCCTCGGGCAGCTGCGGGAGCAGTTCGCGCAGCTCGGCGAGCTCGGCGCGGGCCAGCGCCAGGTCGGCCTGCGCATCACCCTGCAGCTGGAGGTCGGCGCTGGCGTGGCGCGCACCGTCGATGAGCTCGAGGCGCAGCTCGCGCTGGGCGACATGGCCCGCCTGGCGCAGCCGCGCATGGTTGAAGCGTGCGAAGTCGGAGTCCTCGGCGTAGTAGCCGAGCAGCAGCACCTCATCGCCGCGGGTCTCGGCCAGCAGGACGTCGGCGAGGACATCAAAGGGGGCGCGGGCGATCACAGGGTCACACCTCGCCGAACACGTCGACGTCGCGGAACACGCACGCCGGCGAGGCGTGGCCGACGAACACCGCCTGGTTCGGCTCGCCCTTGCCGCAGTTGAGCACGCCGGCGACGTGGAAGGTCGCCGCGTCGCCTACCGCGGCCAGGTTGCGCCAGAACCCGGCTGAGATACCGCGGTAGTTGCAGTCGCGCACCACCTCGACGAGCTCGCCGTCGCGGATCAAGCGGCCGAACTCGCAGCCGAACTGGAACTTGTTGCGCGAGTCGTCGATCGACCACGAGCGGTTGGTGTCCATCAGCACGCCGCGCTCGATGCCACCGACCAGCTCGGCGAACGGCGTCGTGCCGGGTTCGACGTTGAGGTTGGCCATGCGGTCGATCGGGGGGCGGTTCCAGTCGCAGGCGCGGGCGTTGGCGGTGCCCGGCAGGCCGCTGCGCGCCTGCGAAAGCGCACCGCCGAGCGGCCGCTCGAGGAGACCCTCACGGATCAGGTGCACGCGCTCGGCGGGGGTGCCGGTATCGTCCCAGGCGTAGCTGACCGCCTGCTCCGGGCGGCTCGGGTCGAAGGTGACGTTGAGCAGCTCGGAGCCGTAGCGGTAGCTG
Organism: uncultured Gammaproteobacteria bacterium; assembly: GCA_965364245.1. GTDB lineage: Bacteria > Pseudomonadota > Gammaproteobacteria > QNFN01 > QNFN01 > QNFN01. The sequence goes on from CBDTVS010000117.1 coordinate 5,867, forward strand.
CCGAACATCTCCTGGGTGACGAAGCTGGTGCCGGCGTAGTTGCGCTCGTCACCGAGGATGCGGTCGAGTTCCAGCGGGTGGCCGATGCTCTCGTGGATCTGCAGCA
>CBDTVS010000118.1:0-5971 GCA_965364245.1 uncultured Gammaproteobacteria bacterium
CGTCCTTGACCTTCGGCACGGTGAAGAAGCGGATGATGACGTGCGGCAGGCCCGCGGTACCGATCATCAGGGAGAACGTGTAGGCGACCATGTTGGTCGTGCTCAACCTGAATTTATCGGTGTAGCTGCCAAAGCCGAGTTCCGTCAGCACCTGGTCGAGGCGATCGAGCAGGAAGCCGCTGCCGTCAGACAGCTCCGAACCCAGACCCAGCTGCGGGAACGGGTTGCCGGTCAGCTGCAGCGAGATGAAGATCGCCGGGATGGTGTAGGCGGTGATCAGCACGCAGTACTGGGCAATCTGGGTGTAGGTGATGCCCTTCATGCCACCGAGCACCGCGTAGATGAACACGATGCCCATACCGATGTAGAGACCGGCGTCGTAGCTCACCTGCAGGAAGCGGGAGAACGCCACGCCGATGCCCTTCATCTGGCCGATAACGTAAGTCACCGAGGCGATGATCAGGCACACGACCGCAACGATGCGCGCCGCCTGCGAGTAGTACCGCTCGCCGATGAACTCCGGCACCGTGAACTTGCCGAACTTGCGCAGGTACGGGGCCAGCAGCATCGCCAGCAGCACGTAGCCGCCCGTCCATCCCATCAGGAAGACCGCACCGCCGTAACCGAAGAAGGCGATGAGGCCGGCCATCGAGATGAACGACGCCGCGGACATCCAGTCGGCCGCGGTGGCCATGCCGTTGGCGACAGGGTGGACGCCCTTGCCGGCGACGTAGAACTCGCCGGTGGTGCCCGCACGGGCCCAGATCGCAATGCCGATGTAGAGCGCGAAGGTCGCACCCACAACGACATAAGTCATAGTTTGAAGATCCATGGTTGGTTATCTCCCCCTCAGTCTTCTTCGACGCCGTGCTCCCGATCGAGCTTCGCCATACCTCTGGCGTAGACATAGATCAGGATCAGGAACGTGTAGATGGAACCCTGCTGGGCGAACCAGAAGCCGAGCTGGTAGCCACCAATTCGGATCGAGTTCAGGGGTTCCACGAGAATGATGCCGAACAGGTACGAGACGACGAACCAGACGACCAGCAGGGTGCTGACCAGCTTGACGTTCGCCTTCCAGTACGCAGCGGCAGAGGCGTTTAGTGTCATGTGACTTTTCCTCCTCGCTCTTTACAGTTGTTGCAACAATGCCGGTGAGTACGCCACGTGATTCCTTGCCACCTGGCTTTCTCGCGTGGCGCCCTTAGCGGCTATTCCGTTAACCATGGACCACCCACCGCCCAACTTATAAGCAGGATACGGGCCATCGACAAAGAGATTTACTAACCAACTGTTATTTAATTATTTTCAATATTATGCATCACGCTGCTGCAGGGCAGCATGTTACCCACCGACACGGTGATTTCAGCCCGGGGTAACACCGCGGTGTTACCTGAGGTAACGCAAGTCGTGCAGTTCAGGTGCTGCGGTCGAACGCTTCGCGGGCCCGTTCGCGCGCCGTGTCGCTGGCCGCGAGCAGCCGGTAGGCGTAATAGGTCTTGAAGATGCTGGCGACATACTTGACCGTCTCGCGCCCGATCTCCTTCGCAGCGAGCATCTCGACCTGGCCGAACCAGCGGTTGGGATCGAGCCCCTGCTCGGCCGCCTCGCGCCGCAGTCGACGGATGCGGGTCGGCCCGGCGTTGTAGGAGGCGATGGCGAACAGCTCGCGGTTGAATTCGTCGATGCCCGGGTCGTCGAAGTAGTGGTCGATCAGTTTGCGCAGGTAGCTGATCCCGGCATGCACGTTGCCCTCGATTTCGCTGAAGTCCTCGATGCCCATCGCGCGCGCCGTGGCCGGCAGCACCTGCATGATGCCGACGGCGCCTGCCGGACTGCGCACCGAGTGGTCGAGCCGCGACTCCTGGTAGCCCTGCGCCAGTGCGAGCAACGGGTCGATCTCGTAGCGCTCGGCGTACTTGCGGAAGAGCTCGGCGACACGATCGAAATCCAGTCGAGATGATGAGATCGCATCGCGCACGTAGCGCGTGCTCTCGGTGTAGCGATTGATCACGGTGTTGCCGAACAAGGTGCCCTGGCGATGTTTGCGCATGAAGGCGTCGACCTCCGCCTTCAGTAGCGGACTGCCCTTGCGCATCATCCAGCCGAACTCGCCGCCGCTGTTGAGCACGAGTTGCTCGTGCAGCACCAGTTTGGGCAGCACCTGCGCCCACAGTCGCGCCTTGTAGTCATCGACCACGATCGGCCCGAGCAGGCCGGCGTCGACCAATTCCATCAGGTCGGCATCCTGCAGCTGCTCGGGCATCGCGACCAACCGGACCGGCTCGAGCCCGGATTCACGGAACTGCACGTTGAGCCGCTCGAGATGTTCGTAGTAACTCGACGACGGGCGCACGTTGACCTCGCGCCCGGCGAGGTCCTCGAGCCGCGTCAGTTCGGGCCCGGCGGGGCCGGTCACGACGATCTCGCTGACATCGCGCAGGTAGGGCTCGGAGAAGTCGGCGCGGGCCTGGCGCCCCGGGGTGATGGTCAGCGCGGCCACCGCGAGGTCGCCACGCCCCTCCTCGAGGGCCGGGATCAGGTCGTCGCGCGTGGTCGGCACGAACAGCACCTGGGTACGCAGATGGCGCTGGTCAGGCTTGTGGCGCTTGTTGAGCTGCTTCTCGAACGCGCGCACCATCTCCGCGGCGATGCCCTGCGCCCGGCCGTTATTGATGAAATAGTGGGTCTGCGTCGGCACCACCAGCACGCGCACCACGCGCCGCTCGAGCATGCCGTCGAGGTCGCCGGTCCACGGCTTGGCGAGCACCTCGATGCGCGCCTCGTCGAGGGTGTTGACGAGCGCTCGCGCCTCCTCGGTCAGGGCCGTCTCGTGCACGCCCCCGGCTCTCGCGGCGCGACCCTCTGCGGAAGTCACTTCCGGGGAGCCCTGCTGCCCGCAACCAGCCAACAGCGCGTAACCGAGCAGGCACGCTGTGAGCCGCACGCCGTGCGCGGGTCGCGAATCAGGTCGGGGCTGCGAGAGGTCGGTCAGGTGCGCCAAGGCAGTCTGCTTCACGAGGTCAGCCCGCAGTATGCCAAAGCCGGCCAGGTATCGGTGTAGCGACCGTCGCCCTGTCATGGGTCTCGGCGCCCCAACGCAGAACGGGGCCCGCAGGCCCCGTTCGCGATGCACGACCGTCCGCGACCTAGTGCTGGTGCACGTAGGTTCCCGGCGCGTCGCCCAGCACCTTGTAGCCCTTGGTCGGGTTGCCGATCTTCGGCGGCTTGACCTTCTTGCTGCTGTTCTCGCTCAGCCACGCCTCCCAGCTCGGCCACCAGGAGCCATCGCGCTGCTCGGCCGCCTCCTTCCACTCCTCGGTGCTGAGGTTCTCGGCACCCGGCTCGCGGGTGCGGATCTCGTGGCTGCGCCGCGGGTGGACCGGACCGCAGACGATGCCGGCGTTGTGCCCACCGGTGGTCAGGCAGAAGGTGACCTCGGCCTCCGGTGCCAGGCGATGGAACTTGTAGACCGAGATCCACGGTGCGACGTGGTCGGTGGTGGTGCCGACGACGAACATCGGCACCTCGATGTCGGCGAGGCTGATCGGCTTGCCCTCGACCTCGAAACGGCCCTCGGAGAGCTCGTTGTTGAGGAACAGCTTGCGCAGGTACTCCGAGTGCATCTTGTAGGGCATGCGCGTGCCGTCGGCGTTCCACGACATCAGGTCGTTCATGAACTCCTCCTTGCCGAGGTAGTACTTGTCGACCATCGGGATCCAGACGAGGTCATTCGAGCGCAGCGCCTGGAACGAACCGCCCATGTACTTGGAGTCGAGGAAGCCCTCCATGTGCATCAGGTCGTCGAGCGCCTTGAGCTGGCTGTCGTTGACGAACAGGCGGATCTCACCGCCATCGATGAAGTCGGCCTGGGCGGCGAAGAAGGTCAGCGACTTGAGCCGCTTGTCGCCGTCGCGCGCCATGGTCGCCGCGGCGATCGACAGGATGGTGCCGCCGATGCAGTAGCCGACCGCGTGGATCTTGCGCCGCGGCATCACCGCGGAGACCGCGTCGAGCGCCGCCATGACGCCGAGCTTGCGGTAGTCCTCCATGGTCAGGTCACGGTCCTCCTCGCTCGGGTTGAGCCACGAGATCATGAACACCGTGTGGCCCTGATCGACGAGGTACTTGACCATCGAGTTCTTCGGCGAGAGATCGAGGATGTAGTACTTCATGATCCATGCCGGCACGATCAGGATCGGCTCGGCGTCGACCGTCGCGGTCTGCGGCGAGTACTGGATCACCTCGATCAGGCGGTTGCGGAAGATCACCTTGCCCTCGGTGCAGGCGACCTGCTTGCCGGGGATGTAGTCCTCGTGCACCGGCGGCTTGGTCTTCCTGAGGTCGTGCATGACGTCCTCGAGCGCCTTGGCCGCGCCGCGCACCAGGTTCTGGCCCTTCTCGTCGCGGATCGCCTGCAGCACGTCGGGGTTGGTCAGCGGGTAGTTCGACGGCGACATCGCCGCGAGCAGCTGCGAGGTCATGAACGAGAACACCGCCTGGTGCTCCTCCTCCATGCCGGGCAGGCCCTGGGTCATCGAATCGATCCAGTTCTCGACCATCAGGTAGGACTGGGCCATGACGTTGAACGGCCAGCTCTGCCACGCGTCGGACGCGAAGCGGCGATCGCCCTTCCGGGCCTGGAACGGCGACTCGGTGCCGGGCATGAACGGCGCGGTCAGCGCGTAGCGGAACAGGTCGGAGGTCTTGTTGACCGCGTCCTGGGCCAGGTTGCCGAGGTGCCCCGGGTTGGCGGTCAGGTGGGTCAGCCACTCGATGTAGGCCTCGGAGAGCATCGCCGGCGACAGGCCGCCGGCCATCTGCGACATGCCGCGCCGCAGCCGGCGGTTGAGCTCGGCGGAGGATTCGTCGTCGAGAAACGGCCAGTCGACCTCGATCTCGGCGAGCTTCTTCATGAAGTGCTCGCGCTTGGGATCGGTCATCTTCTGCACGGTCTGCTGTCTCGCGGCCATGGTGCTCCCCTGTCTGCTGTAGCCGCACCGGGCCGGGTGGCCGGTGCAGCAGGTAAACGCTTGAACCGGCGGATTATATTGCAGCGCAGCATCAGGGTCCAGCAAACCCCGTCCGGAGTTGTTGACGCGGGTCAAGGGGCGCCGAGGAAACGGGGCGCCGGGCAGGCCTCAGACGGCCGCTGTAGGCGAGCTTCAGCAGCGGCTGGGCGACGTGTTCAACGACGAAGCGGGCGGCCGTCCGCCGGGGTGACCGGGCGTCGTGGCCATCACGGGAGCCTCAGGTGGTGCCGCTGCGGCGATGCGCTGCCGGCCCCTCCGGCGAGATCACCCGCGCCTGGGGCAGCGCCTCGCGCACCGCGTCGGCCACCGCACGCCAGGCGTGGGGTCGCGCCGGGACCGTGATCCAGAGCAGGTTCAGCCGCAGGTTCAGGTCGGCGAACACCACCGTGTCCCGGTGGCTGCGCAGCACTGCATCGAGCCGCGCCAGCAGCGCGCGCTGCAATTGCGGCGGGCTCTGGCGCAGGCCCGGGATCAGCATCATGAAGTCGCCCAGCCGCCGTCCCTCGGCGTCGCGCGTCGGCACCCGCTGCCAGAGCGGCGTGGCCGGCTCCACGCCGGTCGCGCCACGCAGGCCGCGTGGTCCGGCCAGGCTGGGGATCCGGTGTCCCAGGGCGACCCCGCCCTCAGCGCAACGCCGGGTTGAGGGTGTAGGTCCCGGTCATGTGCGCCTCGGCGAGCACGTGGCCGCTGATCGCGCGCAGCACCTCGGGCCCGTCGAAGCGGCCGTCGACCGGTGCGCGCTCGGTATCGAGGGCGTAGAGCGAGAAGACGTAGTGGTGCAGGCGCGCGTCGTTCCACGGCGGGCACGGGCCGTCGTAGCCGAAGTAGTTGCCGGACATGCTCTCGTCGGCGGCGAACCACTGCGTGTAGTTGTTGATCCCCTGGCGCGTGCCGCGCGGGCCGTCGGGGCCGGCCTTTCCTTTCGGCGTGATGCTGTT
>CBDTVS010000119.1:0-5965 GCA_965364245.1 uncultured Gammaproteobacteria bacterium
GCGCCCTCGTCCCCGAGCCGGTTGAACGCGTCGGTGGCCACGTCGAGGGCCTGCTGGGCCTCGGCGAGCAGCTCCTCGCAGGAGCGCTCCTGGGCGGCAGCCGGCAGCAGCAGGCACGAGGTGGTCAGGATGCAGGTCTGGCCGTCACCGACCCGGTAGAGGGTGATTTCGCGCCCGCCGCTGGAGACCTTCTGCACGCGCACCGAGCCGTCGAGAACCAGCAGGTAGTTACTGCAGGCATCGCCGTCGTGGAACACCGTGACCCCGGCCGGCAGCGTGATCGGACGCGCCTCGGCCGCGAGCCGTCCGCGCGCCTCGGGCTCGATGGTGGCGAGTTCGGGGAAGGCGTCGAGCCAGGCGGTCTCACGGTCCGGCATCGGTGCGCCTCAGCTCGCGGCGTCCGCTCCCCGGGAGGCGGCGAAGCGCTGCTGCAGGTCGAGCCGCTTGAGGTAGGCCTCACGCGCGATCTGCACGTCCTCGAGGAACAGCGGCAACTCGTCGAAGTGCAACGCCTGGGGGCCGTCCACCAGCGCCTTGCTGGGCTCGGGATGGAAGTCGACGAGGACCATGTTGGCCCCGGCGATGACCCCCTGCGCAGTGGCGTGCATGACGTCGAGGATGCCGTCGGGATCGGCGTCACGGGTACCCACCGAGTGCGACGGGTCGACGCAGATCGGCATGCGGGTGAAGCGCTTGACCACCGGTACGTGGGTGAAGTCGACGAAGTTGCGGTGCGGGTCACCTAGGTTGGTCTTCATGCCGCGCAGACAGAAGATCACGCGCTGGTTGCCCTCGCTGGCCAGGTACTCCGCGGCGTTCAGCGACTCCTCGAGGGTGATGCCGAAACCGCGCTTGAGCAGCACCGGGTAGTCGTTCTGGCGCCCGACCTGCTTGAGCAGTTCGAAGTTCTGGATGTTGCGCGTGCCGATCTGCAGCATCACGCCGACCGGATCGCCGGCTTCCTGCAGCGCGGCGTGGATTTCGTCGACGTGGTCCTCGTGGGTGACCTCCATGGCGACCACGCGCATGCCGTACTTGCCGGCCAGCTCGAAGACGTAGGGCAGGCAGCTCTTGCCGTGACCCTGGAACGAGTAGGGGTTGGTGCGCGGCTTGTAGGCGCCCATGCGCGTGCATACCTGGCCGTTGTCGCGCAGGACCGCGAGCATGCGCTCGACGTGCTCGGGCGTGTCGACGGCGCACAGGCCGGCGAACACCTGCAGCGTGTCCTGGCCGAAACGCACGCCCCGGTATTCCCAGGAGGTTGGCCGGCGGTCGTTCTTGTGCCGGCCCAGCACGCGGTACTCGCGCGACACGCGCACGGCGCGCTCGACGCCACGCAGGCTGGCCATGTCGTCGAGATCGAGCAACGCGGTGTCACCGATCAGGTAGACCTCGGTGACCATCTGCTGGGCGCCCTGGACGTGGTGCACACGGGCCTCGATGTTGGGCAGGTGACCGAGGTGGTCCATGAGTTCGGCGTAGGGCGTGCTGCCCGGTTCGAGATTGGGATCGAGGATCAGGATCATGCTTGCGGGTCCTTGGCGGACGGGGAGGGGTCGCGGTAGCGACGCACGAGGTCGGCGTAGGCGTCGATGCGCCGGTCGCGCAGGAACGGCCAGATGCGGCGCAGCGCCTCGGTCCGTCCGAGCGGCAGGTCGACGACCAGCACTTCGGCTGCCTCGGACGAGGCCTGGCCGAGGAACTCGCCCTGCGGGCCGCAGGCGAAGCTGCTGCCCCAGAAGTCGATGCCCGGGCCACCCAGGGGGTCGGGTTCGTGACCGACCCGGTTGCAGGCCAGCACCGGCAGGTGATTGGCGACCGCGTGGCCACGCTGCACGGCGATCCAGGCCTCGCGCTGACGCGACTTCTCGTCGTCCGCATCGGGCGGATGCCAGCCGATCGCGGTCGGGTAGAGGAGCAGCCGTGCGCCGGCGAGCGCCATCAGCCGCGCTGCCTCCGGGTACCACTGGTCCCAGCAGACCAGCACGCCGAGCGGGCCGAGGCTGGTGTCGATGGGCTGGAAGCCCTGGTCGCCCGGCGTGAAATAGAACTTCTCGTGGAAGCCCGGGTCGTCCGGGATGTGCATCTTGCGGTAGGTGCCGGCGAGTCGGCCGTCGCTGTCGAGCACCACGGCGGTGTTGTGATACACGCCCGCCGCGCGGCGTTCGAACAGCGTGGTGACGATGACCACGCCCAGTTCGGCGGCGAGCCTGCCGAGGCGCTGGGTGGTCGGGCCGGGGACCGGTTCGGCCAGGTCGAAGGTCTCGACCTGCTGCGCCTGGCAGAAGTAGCGCGACGGGTGCAACTCCTGCAGCAGCACCAGGCGCGCGCCGGCCGCGGCGGCCTCGCGGACACCGGCGTCGGCGGCATCGAGGTTCTGCGCGATGGCGTCGCTCGCGGCATGCTGCACCAGGGCAGCGCGCAGGGTGTCGTTCTGGCTCACGATGGCTCGCTCGGCAGGGGGGATGGGGATGGTAGCACCGCGCGGCGCCGACCGGCTCACCCGCCGGGGAGGAGTCCGGCGGGCAGCTGCATGGTCGCGCAGTGCAGGCTGCCGTTCTCCTCGATCAGCGTGCGCGCCGGGACGCCAACGATTTCGCGTCCGGGGAAGGTTTCCGCCAGGCGGCGCATCGCGACCTCGTCGGCCGGGTCGCCGTAGACCGGGCAGAGCACCGCGCCGTTGAGCACCAGGAAGTTGGCGTGGGTCGCGGCCAGGCGCCGCCCATCCTGGGCGAACTGCGCGGCCGGGAGCGGCAGCGGCACCAGACGATAGGGAGCGCCGTCGAGGGTCCGCAACGCCTGGAGCTGGGCCTCGAGGTCGGCCAGCGCCGTGTACGCGGAGTCGTCGCGTGAGCTGCAGGTCGCGTGGGCGATGGTGCCGGGGTCACAGAAGCGCGCGAGAGTGTCGACGTGGCCGTCGGTGTCGTCGCCGGGCAGCGGTGTCACGTCGAGCCAGATCACCCGGCTCAGCCCCAGTGTGGCGCGCAGGCGTGCCTCCAGCTCCGCACGGTCGAGCCCCGGGTTGCGCGTGGCGCTGTCGAGGCAGCCGCCGGTGGTCAGCAGCGTGCCCAGCCCGTCGCTCTCCAGCGCACCGCCCTCGACCACCAGCGTCTCGCGGTGCAGTGGGACGTCACCGAACAGTCCGCGTTCATGGAGCGCCGCGGTAACCCGTTCGTCGCGTGCGTGCGGGTACTTGCCGCCCCACGCATTGAAGGCGAAGTCGACCAGTTCGAGCCGCGTCCCGTCACCGACCGCCAGCGGTCCGTAGTCGCGGATCCAGGTGTCGTCGACCTCGACGCAGGTCAGCTGAAAACGCGAGGCGGGAATCCCTGCATGCTGCAGCAGGTGCAGGACGTGGACGCGGTGCGCCTCATCGTGGCACAGGATCAGCGGCGTCTCGTGTTCGGCAATGGCGCAGGCGAGGGCGGTGTACTCGGCCTCGATCGCCGGGAGGTGCGATGCCCAGTCGCTGTCCGGGTGCGGCCAGGCGAGCAGGACGCCGGATTGCGGCGCCCACTCCGGGAGCAGGGTCGGCGCGGCGTGCATTTTCAGGGGTGGAAACGACCGCGCGCCCGCCGGGTCGACGGGCGCGCGGTGCGTGGCTTGCTCAGCGGTGGATGACGGCGTGCAGGACGAGGTCGTGCTCGAAGAAGACGGTGTAGCCCTCGTAGACCCAGCGCGAGATGGGCGGGTCACCGACCGCGCCGACCTTCTCCTTCGGTTCGCCGAAGCGCTGGGCGACCTGGTCCATGCTCATCCCGTTGCCCGGGACGATGACGGACACCATCGGCTCGGTGGCCGCAGGCCCCTGCTGGGTCGCTGTGGACTGTGCGTGGACCGCGAAGCTGGCCAGCAGCAGAGCGAGGCAACAGAGCAGCTTTTTTGTCATCTTTGTATCCCTGAGGCTTGATTCCTAAAGAAACTATAGCACCTGCCACCGGGATGGAATAGTGGGCGCGGCCCCTCCCGCAAGGTGCGTGCAGGGCGGCTGGGAAACTTCTTGCAGCATAAGGATATAGCCAAAGAATCTTTCACGACGGCGTCGCTGGCGACCTAGGATGCGGCCACACCAAACCCGCACCCGGAGGCGACGATGCATCCCGACACCACGCTCCAGCCCGAACTGACCCTCGACACCCGTGGGCGCAGCTGCCCGCTGCCGGTGCTCGTGGCGACCCGTGCCGCCGATGATCTGCCGCGCGGCGCGCTGCTGCAGGTGATCTCCGACTGCCCCGGTGCGCATGCCGATCTGCAGGCGTGGGCACGCCAAACTGGGCGCGAGGTGATCGGGGTCGCCGAACATGCTGACGGCGGTCACGCGTACCTGGTACGCAACGGTGAACGCTGGACGGCCAACGCCGTGCTCGACATGCGTGGACGGGCGTGCCCGGCGCCGGTGATCGAGGCGGAACGGGCGCTGCAGGTCATGGGCGAGGGCGAGGTCCTGAAGCTGCTGGGAGACTGCAGCGGTTTCGCCGACGAGGTCGGCACCTGGACGCGAACCACCGGGCGCCAGCTGCTCGGCATCGTCCCGGGGCCGGGGCACAGCGCGGCGTCCTACATCCGGAGCTGACCCGGGACCGGTTCTAACGTTGCGGCGGGTGACCGAACTGCTCGGCGAGACGTTGCGCCGCGTGTCGTTCGGCGTCGTCGAGCCCCGCTTCGAGCGCGCTGGCGAGACGCCTGGCCGGTTCGGCGGAGGGGCCCTCGCGCCCGGCGACGAGACGTGCCCAGGCCAGCGCCTCGACCGCATCGGCATCGACCCCTTCGCCGCGCGCGAGCATCTGCGCGACACCCAGCGCCGCGGTGGCGTTGCCGAACAGCGCGGCCCTGCGTAGCAGTGCATAGCCGCGCGCCGCGTCCCGGTCGACGCCACGCCCGGACCGGTAGAGGTGCCCCAGGTTGGCCAGGCCCTCGGGTACGTTCGCGGCCGCGGCCTTGCCGAACCAGCCTGCCGCGGCCTGTTCGTCGACGGCGACGCCGCGGCCCTGGACCAGCATCAGCCCCAGGTTGACCTGCGCGGCATGCGAGCCCTGCTCGGCAGCACGCCGATACCACTCCGCGGCCGCGACCGGGTCCTCGCGGGTGCCGAGGCCGCGGTCGTGGAGCACGCCGAGGCGGAACTGGGCATCTGCATCACCGTCCTCGGCAAGCGGCCGCCAGGCCTCCAGCGCCGTAGCGAAGTCGCCACGTTCGGCCGCCTGTTCGCCGCGGCTCGTGAGGCGCTCCGACTCGACCAGGGGCCACAGCGCGAGCAGGCTGAGCGCGGCGATCACCGCGTAGACCAGCAGCGTGGTCCTGCGGTCGCCCTGCCGCGTCGCCGGTCGATGCGCTCCCGGTCTCTGGCCCATGCTCTCTATACTCGGCGTCTCGTGGCCCAAACAGGGCCGTACCCCCATGGTAGCTTCAGACGAGGAGGGCGCAGCGAGGATGTCACCGCAGGAGCTGACCGTGGAGACCCGCTACCTGCGCCTGGCGGCACTGCGCTGGCAGGTTGGCGCGCCACGCAAGGTCCTCGCGCTGCACGGCTGGCTCGACAATGCCGCGAGCTTCGCCACCCTCGCGCCGCGTCTCGATGACTGCGACGTCGTGGCCCTCGATCTGCCAGGCCACGGATGCTCGGACCATCGACCGCCCGGCGTGCACTACCACTTCGTCGACTTCGTCCCGGACGTGCTCGCCGCGGCCGAGGCCCTGGGCTGGAACCGATTCGCGGTTCTAGGCCATTCGCTCGGCGCCGGGATCGGCTGTTTCGTCGCGGCGATCGCACCCGACGCCGTGACCGGGCTGGCGCTGATCGAGGGGCTGGGGCCGGTCAGCGGTGACCCGGACGACGACCCGGACCGGCTGGCCGAGGCGACCCGGCAGATGGCCGCACACGGACAGCGCCGCCCGCGCGTCCATGCCGATCTCGCGAGCGCGGTCGAGGCCAGGGTACGTGCCGGCGGAATAGGAGAGTCGGGGG
>CBDTVS010000120.1:0-5965 GCA_965364245.1 uncultured Gammaproteobacteria bacterium
GGACTTCAGTCCGACAACCTGACGCCAGCAATCGCAGTCACTCCGGCAGGCGCACCTCGATGCGTGCCCCACCGAGCTCGCCACGGCCACCGCTCAGCGAACCGCCGTAGGCGGCCACCAGGTCGGCGACCATCGCCAGGCCGATGCCATGCCCCGGCGTCGTGGAGTCGGCACGTCGGCCACGCACCGGCAACTCGACGGCCACCGCGTCGGGCAGTCCCGGGCCGTCGTCCTCGACCGTCAGCACCAGGTTGCCACCGTGCCCGGTGGAGTGCGCCTGCACCGTCACGCGTCGCGCGCACCACTTGTAGGCGTTGTCGAGCAGGTTGCCGAGCAGCTCGAGCAGGTCGCCTTCCTCCGCGCGGTAGCGCAGTCCGGGCGCGAGGTCGAGCGTGCAGGTCACGCCCTTGTCGCGATGCACCTTGTCGAGCGAGGCGGTCACCCTGCCAATCACCGGGGCCAGCGCGACCGGCGCGACCAGCGGGCGGCGCCCCGCGGTGGCCGCACGCTGCAGCTGGTACTCGATGATCTCGGCCATGCGGTCGACCTGGGAGGCGGCTTCGCCGCCGGTTCCGCTGTGCGTTTCGCCAAGCTGGCCACGCAGCAGCGCCAGCGGGGTCTTGAGGCTGTGCGCGAGGTCGCCCAGCGCATTGCGGTAGCGCTGCAGTCGCGCCTGTTCCTGGGCGATGAAACGGTTGATGCCATCGGTCAGCGGCGCGAGCTCGGGCGGATAGTCGTCGCCGAGCCGCTCGGATTGGCCCTGCTCGATGGCACCGAGTTCGCGGCCCACCTGGCGCAACGGTCGCAGGCTCCAGCGCAGGATCGTTCCCTGGGCGAGCAGCAGCAGCACCGCGGCGCCGCCGAGCCAGCCCCACAACGTGCGGCGGAACGCGGCCACCTCGGCGTCGAGCGCGCCGAGATCCTCGGCGACGCTGAAGGTGAACGGCAGCAAGCGACCGGCACCATTCTCCCAGGCGGTACCGAAACCGAGGGAGATGGCGTGGCCGTCGCCGATGCGTACCTCGGCGTAGCGTCGTGCACCGGCCTCGATCCGGCTCGGCAGGTCCAGCGCCACGCCGAGCGCCGAGCCCGAGCTCCAGACGGCAAGGCCCTCGCTGTCGTAGACCTGGGCATAGAGCCCCGAGGCCGGGGTCGAGAAGCGCGCCTCGGGCAGTGCGTCGGGCAGGCGCAGCCGGCCGTCCGCGGCCAGTTCGGCGGCGGCGAGCAGCGCGTAGACGTGGGTCTGCAGCCGGTCGCGCAGGCCGGCCTCGGCGCTGTCGCGGAAAGCGCGGTCGAGGGCCGTGCCGGTAAAACCGAGGAACGCGGCAAGCACCAGGCTGGCCGCGAACAGCAGCCGGGTCTGCAGCGAGAGGTTCAATTCGTCGCGGCGGCGAGGGCGAATCGGTAGCCCTGGCCGCGCACCGTTTCGATCGGCGCGAGCATGCCATCGGGATCGAGCTTGCGGCGCAAGCGGCCGACGAACACCTCGATAACGTTGGAGTCGCGGTCGTAGTCCTGGTCGTAGATGTGCTCGGTGAGCTCACTCTTCGACACCGCCTTGCCGGCATTCAGCGCGAGGTACTCGAGGACGTTGTACTCGTAGGCGGTCAGTTCCACCGGCGCGTCGTGGACCGTGACCCGCTTGGCCCGCGTGTCGAGTTCCAGCGGCCCGAAGGCGAGGGTGGAGCTGGCCCAGCCTGCGGCACGGCGCAGCAGGGCGTGGACGCGCGCCTCGAGTTCCTCGTACTGGAACGGCTTGACCAGGTAGTCGTCGGCGCCGGCCTCGAGGCCTTCCACCTTGTCCTGCCAGCGACCGCGCGCGGTCAGGATCAGGATCGGGAATACGGCCCCGCGTGCACGGGCCTGCCGGATCAGGTCGATGCCGGAGAGGCGTGGCAGGCCGAGGTCGATGATCGCGGCGTCGAAGGGCACCTCGGTGGCCTGGAACAGGCCCTCTTCGCCATCCACGGCCGCGGTGACGCTGTAGCCGGCACCACGCAGGCGATCGGTGAGCTGGTCACGCAGTCCGGGCTCGTCCTCGACCAGCAGCAGGTGCATGGCTGTTCCGGGCGGCTTCGCTCAACGCGCGCCGGCCTCGATCACCACGGTCTTTACGTGGCCATCGGGGGTCAGCACCTTGACGCGGTAGACGGGCTTGTCGTCGACGCTGTCGGGCTCCGCAGAGAGCACCTTGCCGCCGGTCATCTCGGCGGCGCGCTCGGCCGCGGCCTGACGTGCGGCATCGTCCTCGTCCGCCTGGGCGAGCAGCAACGGCTGCGCTTCGAGCGCGAAACCGGCGGGCGGCATCACGAGCAGCGCGGCGACGAGCAGGGTGGATGGCAGGGCATGCAACACGGGTTTCTCCGGCGTGGCAGCAGGTCGTCCTGGCGACCCGGGCCTGCCATCCATCATACGTCAGCTCCGATCACTCGGCGACGTCGACCGACACCGCGACGCGCACCCGGCGCCCGGGGTCGTGATTCATCATCGTGACGTAGTCGCGACCATGGTAGCGGTAGGTCACCTCGTAGCCGGCGAGCTGGCGCTCCTCGCGTACCCGCACCACCTCGCGGCAGCGTGGCTCGGCCCAGCCGCTGCCCGAAGTCGCCTGCTGGCGATGGTAGTAGTCGTTGCCGAGCGAGCCGCCGAGCAGGGCGCCGGCCACGGTGCCCCAGTCGCGGTACTTGCCGTGCACCACCTGGTTGCCGATCACGCCGCCGATGATGCCGCCGGTGACGACGCTGGTGTAACTGCGCGGCGTCACCCGCTCGTTGGCGTAGTCATCGCGGCAGCGTCTTTCGGGCGTCGAAACCTCGACGATCTCATAGACCGGTCGCGAATCGATCACCTTCGCGTGATCGTAATGGATAGTCTCGGTGGCGAGGGCCGGTGTGGCGAGTAGCAGTGCCAGGCCGGTCGTCGCGAAGACGTTGCGTGCTCTCATGGCGCTCTCCTTGTCGTTCCCGGGATGTCCGTCAGGCTCCCTTCTGTTGGGAACTATGCGCTTCTGATGCTGAACGAGGGCTGAAGGAAGCTGGCGAGCTGGAGCCAGATCGGGCTTGGCCAGGATGCCGTTCGCGCGCGTTGCGATTGCTCGATGCAAAGCGAGCCGATGTCATTTACGACATGCGAAATGGCAGTAAGCACGCGTTGGTTGCGATCGTTACATGCGAATTTTTATCATTGACGAGAATCGAGAAAAAATAAAATAAATATAAAAAAGCTTGCAATCTTTTGTAAAAATGACTATTAATCGCTCAAACGTCACGCTAAATGATCTTAATATTTTTGATTCGGTGACGTTATTCCCATCCACCGAAAAGGTAATACGAATGGCAGTCAAGAAGTCCAGGGTCAAGAAAACGGCCGCGAAGAAGGCCGCGCCGAAACGCGCAGCAACGAAAAAAGCCGCTCCGAAGAAGGCCGCGGCAAAACGCGCGGCACCGAAACGCGCTGCGACGAGAAAAACGGCACCCAAGCGCGCGGTCAGGAAGAAGGCTGCCACCAAAAAGGCGGCGCCGAAGCGTGCTGCGACCCGCAAGAGCACGGCCAAGAAACGGGACGTACGCCGTGTTGCCAAGCCGGCGATCACTGGACCGACTGTGAAATTCGGGCGCTCCGTGGTGCCTGCCACGCCGGCCCTGCTCAAGGCCGAACAGGCGATGCAGAAAGCGGACGCGGCGCTGGACAAGATCACGGCCGACGTCAGGGTGGTCCGCGCCAAGGCGATCGAGGCCGAGACGAAGGCCAAGGGTTCCAAGCACAAGGCGACACTGGCCGCCGCCGTGCGCGCCCGTGCCGCGGCCCGCAAGGGGCTCGACCGCAAGAAGCAGGCATCCATCAAGGCGCGTGAGGCGCGCATGGCGCTGCGCACGAAGATCAACGAGGCCAAGGCCACGATGGCCGAGCAGGAACTGCTCTCCAAGATCGACGAGCGCAAGGAGGCCGCACGCGCAAAGGCGGTCGCCGCCTTCACCGCGAAGTGGGAGCGTGCCTACGACCGTTCCGTGGCCGCCAAGCTCAAGAAGCGTGCCGCGAAGAAAAAGAAACCGGGTCGCCGCGGGCGTCCGCCTAAAAAGCGCTCCTGACCCGAGTCGCAAGACGAAGACGCCGCCCTCTGGGGCGGCGTTTTTTTTGGTTCGAGATAAAAATTGACGCCAGTGGTTTCAGGCGTCGACCGTCTCCTTGATACCGGCCAAGAGCTGGCAGAGGTTGTAGAGAATGCCGGCGGTGGCACCCCAGATGTAGCGCTCGTCGTGATCGAGCACGTAGAAACTGCGCTGCTTGCCCATGTAGTCGTAGGCCTTGCGCTGGTAGCGATTGACGTCGAGGGCGTGGGCCATCGGCACCTCGAACGCCGCGGCCACCTCGAAGCTGTCGAGTTCGAGTTCGAAGCCGGGACGCACGATGCCGACCACCGGCGTGATGCGGAAGCCGGTCATGGTGTCGTAGGGGTCGAGCAGCGAGATCACCTCGACGTGCTCGCGGTCGAGACCGATCTCCTCCTCGGTCTCGCGCAGCGCGGTGTCGATGCAGTCGTGGTCACCCGGTTCGACGCGACCACCCGGAAAGCTGACCTGCCCGGCGTGGGCGTGGAGGTGATCGGTGCGCTGGGTCAGCAGCACCGACATGCCGTCGACGTGATCGACCAGCGGCACCAGCACCGCGGATGGCCGTGGATGCTTGTGCACCTGCTCGCCGGGATTGAGGGCGTAATCGTCGATCGGTGGCGGCAGGCCAGCGGCCGGGTCGGTGCCGTTGCCGAGGCGGTCGATGATGCTGCTGCGCAGTGACATGCCCTTGGTGGTGATTTATCTGGTTCTTGTAATGCGGATCAGTATAACGAATTGACCTGCGCGGTCAGGTAACGGTTCCCGGTTTGGCCGCCATGCCGATTACAACGCATTCTGTTGACCTGGATTCCTCGTCCAGCCGGGATCGATCCAGCACGCCGGCCAGGTTGGTTGACCATCTTGGCGATCACTGAGAGGTGTACGCAGCCGGGTGAGATGACCGGCATGCTGAGGCCGGCCGAGGTGTGATTGAAACGTGTGTTACTGCCACCCGCTGGGTGCGGATGATCCAGGGTGTGGATCGGTTTGCAGGGGGCTGGGCACGTCGTGGATTCGTGCCCCGGCACCGGGGCCCGCGGGCGCGGGCCGGGTGCCGTGAGAGACGGTGACCCGGGTCAGGCGGGGTCCTGGCGGTGCATCTCGATGAGCGTCGCGAGCCGGTCGCGCAACTGCAACTTCTCTTTCTTCAGGCGGTGCAAGGTCAGATCGTCGAGCGGCAGCACGCCGACGTCTGCATCGTCGACCTGCTGGTTCAGCTCCTGGTGCTTCTCGTAGAGCGAGCGGAACTCGTCGTTCTCCTCGAGCAGCTTGTCGACGATCTGCTGGTCGTATTCGAACATTATTTACCCTCCCGGCGGTCGTGCGGGCACACGGTCGCCTGATCAGCGTGGCGGGGCCGTGGATCGGCCTCTGGAAAGCAGTATATCGCCTGAACCACGCGCCGTCGCCGGGGTGGGCTCAGGTCGTGGCCGGTTGCAGCATGCCCGCGAACGGTCCGCCGTGTTCGAGCTGCTCGACGAACCAGCGCAGCGCACGACCCTTGTGCTGCTGTTTCCACGCGAGCAGCAGCCGCGGGTAGGGCTGCAGCGGGTTGCTGACCTCGCGCTGCAGCAATCGGCCCGTGGAGAGGTCGTCGGTGACCATCCAGGTCGGCATGAAGCCGATCCCGAGTCCCGCGAGGTGGGCGCGATGCTTGTCCTGGATGGTGGGTACCGTGAGCACCTGCTGGCCACCGAGCAGCGCCGAAGTACGTGGCGGCAGGCGTCGCGAGCTGTCGGCGGCGGCGACCGCGCGGTGGCGCAGCAGCAGCTCGTCGCCGAGCGGTTCCGGCGCATCTGCCAGTGCGTGGCCTGGCGGCAGGACGAAGACGAACGGCATCTCGCCGAGCAGGC
>CBDTVS010000121.1:0-5940 GCA_965364245.1 uncultured Gammaproteobacteria bacterium
CGGGCTCGACGGCGAGCAGGCCGCGGCGCTCACCGCCGCCTGCGCGGTGGGGGATCCGCTGGCGCTGGGCCTGCAATGCGCGCTCGACGGCCCCGGCCAGAGCTTCCTCGCCGCCTGCGACGCGATCCTCGACGAGCCGCAGCACCGCGAGATCGTCAGCCCGCTGCTGAACCTGCTCGGCGACTAGTGCCGGACCGGCGGCGACCGCGACGCGCTGCTCGCGGCGCTGCCCGGGCTGGCGGCCGAGATCGACGCGCTGTGCCTGCTCGGCGGCAGCGAGGAGTCGCTCTGTTACAGCGTGTTCTCGCGCAGCACCGCCAGCGGCTCGCTGCTGCGCGACAAGCTGCGCGAGCCGCTGCAGCCGCTGCGTGGCGCGATCGCGACGCTGCTCGGTGGCGAGGTGGTCAGCAGCGCCCCGCGGCGCCGTCGCCGCTCGGCCGCGACCCATCTACCCAATTGGGGATAGAAGGAAAAATAATACCGTACCTATTAGGTCGGACTTTACCGGCGGCCCTGATCGAACTATCTTGACGATTGTCAGAAATACCCATTGATCGAACGACCGAGGTTGAGCCGATGGCGAGTAAAGAGATGCACCCGACCCCGATGCTGGACGACCTGGAGACCGGCCCCTGGCCGAGCTTCGTGACCGGCCTCAAGCGACTGGCCACCGACGACAACCCGATGATGGTCGACCTGCTCGGCCAGCTCGAGCACTCCTACGAGACCCGCCTCGGTTATTGGAAGGGCGGCACGGTCGGCGTGTTCGGTTACGGCGGCGGCATCATCCCGCGCTTCTCCGAGGTCGCCGAGAAGTTCCCGGAGTCCTCCGAGTTCCACACCCTGCGCGTCATGCCGCCCCCCGGTTTCCACTACGACTCCGATACGCTGCGCAAGATGTGCGACATCTGGGAGAAGCACGGCTCGGGCCTGATCGCGGTCCCCGGCGCTGCGTACCGCCGCCTCCTGCGTCGGCCACGCGCGCTGCGAGATGAGCTGCTACGACGAGCCCAAGGCGCACCGCCAGATCATCAACACCTACCTCGACGACATGCACCGTCCGTCGCTGCCGTACAAGTTCAAGTTCAAGTTCTCCGGCTGCGGCAACGACTGCGTCAACTCGGTGCAGCGCGCCGACTTCGCGGTGATCGGCACCTGGCGCGACGACATGAAGGTCGACCAGGACGAGGTCAAGGCCTACGTCGCCAAGAAGGGCCGCAAGTACACCATCGACAACGTCATCAGCCGCTGCCCGACCAACGCGCTGAGCCTCAACGACGACGACACGCTCGACGTCGACAACAAGAGCTGCGTGCGCTGCATGCACTGCCTGAACCTGATGACCAAGGCGCTCTCGCCCGGTGACGACAAGGGCGCCACGGTGCTGATCGGCGGCAAGCGAACCCTCAAGATCGGCGACCTGATGGGCACCGTGATCGTGCCGTTCATGCCGCTGAAGACCGAGGAGGACTACGAGGCGCTCAATGACCTCGGCGGTCGCGTCATCGACTTCTTCGCCGAGAACGCCCTCGAGCACGAGCGCACCGGCGAGATGATCGAGCGCATCGGCCTGGCCAACTTCCTCGAGGGGATCGGCGTCGAGATCGACCCGAACATGATCGAGCACCCACGCACCAACCCCTACGTCCGCACCGACGGCTGGGACGAGGAGGCGGAGAAGTGGTTCGCGCGCAAGCGTAGCGCCTGATCCCGACCCGCTGAAACACGAAGGCCGGACCCCGCGAGGGGCCCGGCCTTCGGCTTTTCGGGGGCCCGGCTCCCCGCGTCAGCTGCCCGCGATGCGCTGGTGGAAGCGCGCCCGGTACAGCAGGCGCTCGCTCCCGGCCGAATCGCTGAAGGCGCTGCGACTGTGCAGCACGTTGTTGCACAGGATCCCCTCGCCCGGCGCCAGACGGTGCTCGAAAGCCCCTTCTGACGGCGCATCGAGCAGCGCCTCGAGACGGGCCACGGCGGCGCGCGTGGCCGCATCGTCACGCCAGGCGATGCTGCGCGTGCGAGCGGTGTAGCGCAGGTGCAGGCGCGGCCCGAAACCGTCGTCGAGCACCGCGAACACCGGTCCGGCCTGCGCCGGGCGCAGCTCGACCCCCTTCTCGACATGGGCCGGGATGGTCATCGCCTGCGGATGCATCAGCGCGGCGACGTGCGCCGGGTCGGCATCACGTAACAGGATGTAGAGCAGCTCGGGGTCGAACAGGCGGTTGGTCCCCCCCTCCGAGGCCGCGCGCACGCAGTGCAGCAGGAATGCGCGCACGCGCCGCGCGGGCGGGTTGTAGTAGCCGTCGGTGTGCCAGCGGATCGCGCGGTCGGTGTAGGGGATGAATTCGCCGGGACGGCGCTGGGCGAGGACCCGGATCGCGCTCAGGCCGTCGTCGTCGGCCCCCGGGTTGCGATCGAGGCGCGTGAGACCGAAGTGCTCGGCGAAACGCAGCACCGCGCCGCGGTTCTCGGTCAGGCCGCAGTGGTAGAGCACCATGTTGGCGCGGCGCACCCGGTCGAGCAGCGCGCCCTGCTCGGCCGAGGTGGGGTGTTCGAGGTCGCGCACCTCGACGCGCAGGTCGTCGAGCGAGCGCGGCGCGCGTTCCAGTCGTCGCTCACGCCAGGTGCGGTAGGCGTCGTCGTCGTCGAGAGCGAACGGGTTGGCGCGCCGCTGTGTGCGTCCTGCATCCATCGGTTCAGCCTCCATGCCCTTTGACTGTAGCGCAATATTCACAATGGCTGGTCTATAATGTTGCGGTGCAAAAAGCGACCGGCGCCGGTCCGTGCACCCCCAATCCATAGCTGATCCGGAAGCCCCCATGAGCGTCAGGAATCTCGAGTACCTGTTCCGTCCCAAGTCGGTCGCGGTGATCGGCGCGTCGAACCGTCCGCAGCGCGTCGGCACGGTGCTGATGCGCAACCTGCTCGAGGGCGGCTTCGAGGGGCCGATCATGCCGGTCAACCCGAAGCACGCCTCGGTCGCTGGCGTGCTCGCCTACCCCGACATCGCGAGTCTGCCACTGGTCCCCGACCTGGCGGTGATCTGCACGCCGGCCCCGACCGTGCCCGGCCTGGTCGATGAGCTGGGACGGCGCGGCACCCGTGCCGCGATCGTCATCACCGCCGGACTGGGACGGCACCAGGACGCGGAGGGCGTGTCGCTGCAGCAGCGCCTGCGCGAGACCGCGCGGACCCACGGCATGCGCCTGGTCGGCCCCAACTGCCTCGGCCTGCTGGTGCCCGGTTCGGGGCTCAACGCCAGCTTCTCGCACGTGCGTGCACAGCCGGGCCAGATCGGTTTCGTCTCGCAGTCCGGGGCGCTGGCGACCTCGATCCTCGACTGGGCCGGCTCGAAGAACATCGGCTTCTCGCACTTCGTCTCGCTCGGCGACGCGCTGGACGTCGACTTCGGCGACGCCCTCGATTACCTGGCCGGCGATCCCGGGACCAAGGCGATCCTGCTCTACATCGAGTCGATCCACGAGCGGCGCACCTTCATGTCGGCGGCGCGCGCCGCGGCTCGCATCAAGCCGGTGGTGGTGATCAAGGCCGGGCGCGTCGCCGAGGGGGCGCAGGCTGCCGCGTCGCACACCGGTGCGCTGGCTGGTGCCGACAACGTCTACGACGCGGCGATCAGCCGCGCCGGCATGCTGCGCGTGTACGACTTCCACGAGCTGTTCGCCGCGGTCGAGACCCTCGCGCGGAGCGTCTCGGTGCGCCCGCGGGGCGAGCGGCTGGCGATCATGACCAACGGCGGTGGTCCCGGGGTGATGGCGGTCGATCGCCTGATCGACCTCGGCGGCACGCTGGCGAAACTCGCGCCGGAGACGATCGAGAAGCTCGACGCCGTGCTGCCGGCGACCTGGTCGCGCGGCAACCCGGTGGACATCATCGGCGACGCCCCGGGCAGCCGTTACGCCGCCGCGCTGGAGATCCTGCTGCAGGCGAAGGAACTCGACGCGGTGCTGGTGATGCACGCGCCGACCGCGATCGCCTCGAGCACCGAGGGCGCGCAAGCGGTGCTCGACACCCTCGAGAAGATGGAGGGCAAGCACGGCAAGTACGTGCTGACCAACTGGATGGGCGAGGTGGCCGTGGCCGAGGCGCGCGGTCTCTTTTCCACGGCCGACATCCCGACCTACCGCACGCCCGAGAGCGCGGTCGGCGCGTACATGCATCTGGTTCGCTACCGGCGCAACCAGGAGCTGCTGACCCAGACCCCGCCGTCGGCGCCGGAGGATTTCAAACCGGCGACCGCGACCGCGCGGCTGGTGATCGAGAGTGCGCTGGCCGGCAGTCGCGAGATGCTCGGCGAGGCCGAGGCCAAGGCGGTCTTCTCGGCCTACGCGATCCCTGTGGTCGAGACCCACGTCGCCGCCGATCCGAAGAGTGCCGGCGCGGCCGCGCAGCGGATGGGTTTCCCGGTGGCGCTGAAGGTGCTCTCCGACCGCATCAGCCACAAGTCCGACGTGGGCGGCGTGGTGCTCGACCTGGATACGGCGGACGCGGTCGTCGCCGCTGCCGAGGGGATCCTCGCGCGCGTCGCCGAGGCCTACCCGGATGTACCGAAGCCGGGCTTCACGGTACAGAAGATGGCGCGCATGAAGGGTGCGCAGGAGCTGATCATCGGCGCCACCACCGACCCGATCTTCGGCCCGGTGCTGCTGTTCGGGCAGGGTGGCACGGCGGTCGAGGTGATCGCCGACCGCGCCGTCGCGCTGCCGCCGCTCAACATGAGCCTGGCGCGCGAGATGATCCGCCGCACGCGCGTCCACAAGCTGCTCGAGGGCTACCGCGACACGCCGGCGGCCGACCTCGACGCCATCTGCCTGACGCTGATCAAGGTCGCGCAGCTGATGATCGATCTGCCGGAGATCGTCGAGCTCGACATCAACCCGCTGTTCGCGGGACCCGAGGGGGTGCTGGCGCTCGACGCGCGGATCAAGGTCGCGCCGGCCGAGTGCAGCGGCCCCGAGCGGCTCGCGATCCGGCCCTATCCGCAGGATCTCGAGGAGAAGTTCGCGCTCAAGGACGGCCGCGAGGTGCTGCTGCGCCCGATCCGCCCCGAGGACGAGGAGGCGCACTACACCTTCCTCGGCAAGCTCGCGCCGCAGGACATCTACTACCGCTTCTTCGGCGTCATCAACCCGCGCATGGAGCACCGCGAGATGGCACGCCTGACGCAGATCGACTACGACCGCGAGATGGCGTTCATCGCCACCACCAGGGGCGAGCGCGGCGAGCCGGAGACGCTCGGCGTGGTGCGTACCCTGACCGACCCGGACAACACCGTCGCCGAGTACGCGATCATCACCCGCTCCGACCTCAAGGGACAGGGCCTCGGGCGCAAGCTGATGCAGAAGATGATCGACTACTGCCGCACCCGCGGCACGCGCGAGATCGTCGGGCAGATCCTGCCCGAGAACCGGCCGATGATCGGCCTCGCGCGGGCGCTCGGCTTCAGCGCCGAGCACGACGACGAGGAGAATGTCACCGTGGTGCGGCTGAAGCTGCACGACTAGACGGCGCCGGCCGTGCGGATCGCCCCGTGGGCGAGCCTCCGGGAAGGGAGGGTCGCCACAGGTGCCGCGAGACGAGTCAGATCCCCAGCAGCACCCGCATGTGCGCCGCGGCACTGCGCCCGAGCGCGGAGAGCGCGTAACCGCCTTCCAGCGTCGATACGATGCGCCCCGCGGCGTGGCGGTCGGCCAGCTCGACCAGTTCCCGCGTGACCCAGGCGTAGTCCGACTCCACCAGTCGCATGCCGCCCATGTCGTCCTCGAGATGGGCGTCGAAGCCGGCCGAGATCAGGATCAGCTCCGGCGCGAAGGCGTCGATCGCCGGTAGCCAGCGCTCCTCGACCGCGGCGCGGAAGCCGCTGCCGCCGGTGCCGGCCGGCAGCGGGCAGTGCACCAGGTTGTCGCGCTCGAGCGGCGTGGTGTA
>CBDTVS010000122.1:0-5929 GCA_965364245.1 uncultured Gammaproteobacteria bacterium
GACGACGAATGGGTGGTGGTGCTGCAGGGCGCGGCCGACCTGCGACTCGCCGACGAGCCCCAGGCCCGGCGACTCGAGCCGGGCGACTGGCTGCTGCTGCCCGCGGGCTGCCGCCACCGCGTCGAGTGGACCGCCGGCGACGGGCCCACCGTCTGGCTGGCGCTGCACCACGCTCCGGGAGGTGA
Source organism: uncultured Gammaproteobacteria bacterium (assembly GCA_965364245.1). Lineage (GTDB taxonomy): Bacteria > Pseudomonadota > Gammaproteobacteria > QNFN01 > QNFN01 > QNFN01. The sequence goes on from CBDTVS010000122.1 coordinate 186, forward strand.
TTCATGAGCGCCACGGCCGTGACCGACCACGACACCCCGTTGCGCACGCTGTTCTTCCTCTCGTGCAGCACCGGCATCACCGCCGAGACCCTCGGCCACAGCCTGATGACCCAGTTCGAGTCGACGCCGTACCAGCAGGTGACGGTGCCGTTCGTCGACAGCTTCACCAAGGCCGACGCGACGGTGCGCGAGATCAACCGGGTCGCCGCCGACAGCGGCCTGCCACCGGTGGTGTTCAGCACCCTGGTCGACCCGCGCATCCGGCGCATGCTGGCCGCGGCCGACTGCGTGTTCTTCGACTTCCTCGACACCTTCATCGAGCCGCTGGAGCGCGAACTCGGCATGGAGTCGAGCCACACGGTCGGCCGCTCGCACGGCATGGTCGACTACGACAGCTACATGACGCGCATCGACGCGATCAACTTCGCGCTGGCCAACGACGACGGCGTGCGCGCCGAGCACTGCGAGCACGCCGACGTGATCCTGCTCGGCGTGTCGCGTACCGGCAAGACCCCGGCCTGCCTCTACCTCGCACTGCAGTACGGCCTGCGCGCCGCCAACTACCCGCTCGCCGAGACCGACCTCGACAGCGCGCGCCTGCCCGAGGTCCTCGAACCGTTCCGCGCCAAGCTGTTCGGCCTGACCATCGAGCCCGAACGGCTGCACCACATCCGCAACGAGCGCCAACCCGACAGCGACTACGCCTCACTCGAGCGTTGCCGCGACGAGATCGGGCGCATGCTGGCACTGTTCGCCACCGAGCAGGTGCCCCATTTCGACGCCTCGACGATGTCGATCGAGGAGATCGCCAGCCAGCTGGTGCAGCAGGCGCGCATCGAGCGCCGCATCTGAGCATGGCCAGCCCCGGCTTCGCCGACCATTTCTCGGCCCAGGCGGAGGGCTACGCCCGGCACCGTCCCGGCTACCCTGACGCGCTGTTCGACGCCCTGCTGAACGTGACTCCCGGGCGCCACCGCGCCTGGGACTGCGGCTGTGGCAACGGCCAGGTGGCGCGCGGCCTGGCCACGCACTTCGACGAGGTGCTGGCGAGCGACCCGAGCGCGGCACAGCTCGCCGCGCGCGACGGGGCATCCGGCGTCAGCTACCTGCAGGCCACCGCGGCACCCGCCCCGCTCGCCACCGCCAGCTGCGACCTGGTCACCGTCGGCCAGGCGCTGCACTGGTTCCCGCTGGACGCGTTCTTCGCCGAGGCGCGCCGCGTGCTGCGCCCGGGCGGGGTGCTCGCCGCGTGGTGCTACTCGCTGCTGCGCGTCGCGCCGAGGATCGACACGCTGCTCGACCGCTTCTACCGCGAGCGCCTCGGGCCGTGGTGGCCGGCCGAGCGCGCGCTCGTCGACGCGGGCTATCGCGACCTCGCGTTCCCGTTCACGCCGCTGCCGATGCCCGAACTCGCCATCGAGGTCGAGTGGAACCTCGAGGAGCTCGGCGGCTACCTGGCCACCTGGTCGGCCTACCAGCGCTGCCGCAACGAGACCGGACTCGACCCGTTGCCGGGACTGCTCGGCCAGCTTGCCGGACCGTGGGGCGACCCCGCGCAGAAGCGCCGCGTGCGTTGGCCGCTGCACCTGCGCGTCGGTCGCGCCTGACGTTCGACGGCGTGCAGCGTACCGTCTTCATCCTCTCCGACCGCACCGGCGTCACCGCCGAGACCCTCGGTCACAGCCTGCTCTCGCAGTTCGACTCGGTCGACTTCGTGCAGCGCACCATCCCGTTCGTCGATACCGTCGAGCGGGCCCGTGACGCGGCCGCGCAGATCGCCCAGGCCGGCGCCCACGACGGCCGGCGTCCGATCGTCTTCAGCACCCTGGTCGATCACGACGTGCGCGCGGTGATCAAGGCGGTCGATGCGCTGCTGTTCGACTTCTTCGAGACCTTCATCGGCCCGCTCGAGAAGACCTTCCAGCACAGCTCGTCGCACATGGTGGGCCGCTCGCACGGCCTCGCCGACCTGCGCAGCTACATGACGCGCATGGACGCGATCAACTTCACGCTCAACCACGACGACGGCCTCAACAGCCAGGGTTACGAGCACGCCGACATGGTGCTGCTCGGCGTGTCGCGCTCGGGCAAGACGCCGACCTGCCTGTACATGGCGATGAGCTTCGGCATCCGCGCCGCCAACTACCCGCTCACCGAGGAGGACCTGGCCGACCTGCGCCTGCCACCGGAACTCGAGGCGTGCCGCGATCGCCTGCACGGCCTGAGCATCGACCCGCAGCGCCTGCACGACATCCGCGAGGAGCGCCGTCCGCAGAGCCGCTACGCGTCGCTCGCGCAGTGCCGCTACGAGGTCGGTCGCGCCGAGTCGCTGTTCCGACGCGAGCGTATCGCCTGCCTCAACACCTCGTTCTCGTCGATTGAGGAGATCGCGACAGCGATCCTGCACAAGTCGGGCCTCAAGCGCCGCCTGTTCTGAGACCGGCGTAAGGATCGCGGCCGTGGTCGGGTCTGCTCTTCCAGGAGGCCCCATGCGCGCGCTCGCCCGTCTGCTGATCCATGACCGTCGTCTGCCATTCCGCGCCGCACGCATCGGTGTGCTGGCCACGCTCGGTTGGTGGCTGGCCGGCCCGCTGCTGGTCGAGACCCTCGCCGTCGCGCGCGTCTCGCCAGAACTGATGCAGCTGCAGTGGGCGACCGACTTCTCCAAGCGCAGCGTCGAACTCGACGAGATCCAGTCCGGTGGACCGCCCAAGGACGGCATCCCGGCGATCGACCAGCCCAGATTCGTCGACACCGCGGCCGCCGCCGACTGGCTCGATCCGCGCGAACCCGTGATCGCCATCGTCCACGCGGGACAGGCCCGCGCCTACCCGCTGCAGATCCTGATGTGGCACGAGATCGTCAACGACACCCTCGGTGACCTGCCACTCGCGGTCACCTTCTGTCCGCTGTGCAACGCCTCGCTGGTGTTCGACCGACGTGTCGCCGGGCGCCTGCTCGACTTCGGCACCACCGGCATGCTGCGCAAGAGCGACCTGGTGATGTACGACCGCCAGACCGAGAGCTGGTGGCAGCAGTTCTCGGGCACGGCGATCATCGGCGAACTGGTCGGCACCGAGCTCACGCAGATCCCTGCACAGATCGTCGCCTTCGAGGAGTTCCGCGACGGCTACCCGGACGGTGAGGTGCTGTCACGCGAAACCGGCCACGCCCGGGCTTACGGCCGCAACCCCTATCGCGGCTACGATGCCATCGACAACAGCCCGTTCCTGCTCGACGACCCGGCCGACCCGCGGCTGCCGGCGATGGAGCGGGTGCTCAGCGTCTCGCTCGCCGGCACCCATCGCCTCTACCCGTTCGCGCTGTTCCGCGAGCGACCGCTGATCCACGACACCGTCGCCGGCACGCCGGTGATCGTGCTGTCGCGCCACGGCACGCTGTCGGCGCTCGACGAGGAGTCGATCGCCGGCTCGCGTGCCATCCACTCAGCCAACGCCTTCGACCGTCGGCTCGACGATCGTGTGCTCGAGTTCGAGCTGCGCGACGCATCGATCGTCGACACCGCGACCGGTAGCCGCTGGAACCTGCTCGGCCAGGCACTCGAGGGGCCGCTCGAGGGCCAGCGACTGCGCGCGCTGCCCGGCGGCGTCCACTTCGCCTTCGCCTGGCTGGCGTTCAACCCCGACTCCGAGATCTACCGGCCCGACGCCACGCGCGGCGACTGAACGCACCCGCCCTTTGTGGCAGAATCGCGTCTCCCAACAGCGCTTGGAAACCTCCAGATGCAGCAGTTCCTCGTGATCGGCGCCACCGGCGTCATGGGCACCGCCGCGATCCGCGCGGTGCGCGAGAGCCACGGCGACGACGCCCACGTCATCGGCGTCTGGTACGGGCGCGAGGACAGCGCACCCGAGGTGCCGGGGGTCGACCGCCTGCTGTTCGCCGACATCGGTAGGGACGACGCGATCGAGGTCCTCGCCGAGCAGGCGGGCAAGGCCTTCGACTGGTGCTTCTTCGCCACCGCGCTCGGCGACGTCGGCTTCCCGGTCGGCGAGGCGACGCCCGAGCAGATCGCCGCGTCGAACCACCTGTCGTTCGATCCGCTGCCGCGCCTGGAGGCGGGGCTCGAGATCGGCACGCTGGTCGGCTATTCGACCTTCTACGACCTCGCCCACCAGAAGATCACCTACGGTGCGATGGGTCACTCCAAGCACGCCATCGAGTGCTGGACGCTCGAAGCGGGGCGCAGCCGTCGCCTCTGCCTGCGCGCCGGCGCGTTCCGTTCCGCGTCGAGCCAGGGCATCAAGCTGCTGGTGCGGCGCAACGCCAAGGCGCTGGCGCAGTCGAACGACCCGCTGCTGCGCAGCTTCTTCGCCGACACCAAGCCGTCGGAAGCGGTCGAGCGCCTGCAGCAGGCGGTGTTCGACGAGGAGCGCGAGGTGCTGGCCGACACCGGCACCGACCTCGAGGCGCTCGTCGTCGCTCACCAGCGGCTACTGGCCGGACCCGACGCGCCGTTCGTCAACGTGGCGGGGCAGCGCATCTGGACCTCCGGCGACGTGCTGCCGATCGACTGAGCCGCGGCACGTGCTGGGACGTCTGCAACGGCTGCTCGAGGCGCGCCTGGGTGCGTCACCGGCCAACGCGCAGCCCGACGAGGCCACGCTGCAACTGGTCACCGCCGCGCTGTTGATCGAGACCGCGCGCGCCGACTTCGACGATGCGCCCGAAGAGCTGGCCGTCGCCAGGCGCCTGATCGCCGCGCACTTCGATCTCGACCAGACGGCGACCGCCGAGCTCCTCGCCTCGGCCAACGAGCGTGCCGACGACGCGGTGTCGCTTCACGAGTTCACCCGTCTTCTCAACGAACGTCTCGACGAGCCGCAGAAGCTGCACGTGCTGGAGATGATGTGGCGGGTGGCACATGCCGATGGCCGCATCGACAAGCACGAGGAGCACCTGCTGCGCCGCGTCGCGGACCTGCTGCATCTCACCCACGGCGATTTCGTGCGGCTGCGCCACGCAACGGACCCCGATAACGCCTGAGCCGGGTCGCAGCGCACTCGCCCGCCCTGCAGTGCCACATAGCTCGAATTACGCCGAGAACGGCGCGCTTGCAGAGCGCGGGGCGCCCAACGGCCGGCAGAGGCGGCGTCCTGCCCCCCGGCTCGACTTTGTCTCGAACGTGACAGAACCATTCCGGACTGGAACGCCCGGCGGCGTCGACGAGATCCGGTCGTCCCCTGCGCACCGGTTCCCGCTGTTGTGCGAAGCATCAAAAAAAAACGGGCGACCCGCAGGTCGCCCGTTCTGACTGAAACCGGTTGGTGTCAGCCGGCCATATCCTTCAGCCGCTTCAGCGGACGGACCTTGACGACCGTCTGCGCGGGCTTGGCCGCAACGTCCATGGTCTCGCCGGGCCGGAACGGGTTCGGCACGCCCTTGCGGGCACGACGGGCCGGCTTCTTGACCGTGGTGATCTTCAACAGACCGGGCAACGTGAAGGCGCCGGCGCCACGCTTCCTGATGTGACGGCTGACCAGGGTGTCGAGCTCGCCCATGACATCGCTGACCTGCTTGCGCGTCAAGCCGGTGGCCGTAGCGATTTCGTTCAGGATCTGGGTCTTCGAATAGGCCTTTGCGATAGCCGTATTTGCCTGGGCTGCAGGCTTGGCCGCGGCCTTCTTCGGAGCGGCCTTCTTCTTCGGTGCAGCCTTCTTCTTCGGAGCGGCCTTCTTCTTCGGTGCAGCCTTCTTCTTCGGTGCAGCCTTCTTCTTCGGTGC
>CBDTVS010000123.1:0-5928 GCA_965364245.1 uncultured Gammaproteobacteria bacterium
TTTAATGGTCAGTTTTCGTGGCAGCGCATGGGCTATATCACGCCGTTGCTTCCCTTCATCGAACAGCAGAATCTGTACGATGACGTCATGACGTACACGGCCGAGAACCGACGTCCCTGGAGCGGGAACAACATGGCGGACGGCTCCAGGTCTCCGACGTCGAGGGGGTCGGTAGCGGGGTGGTGATCTCCAACGATGGACTGATCCTTACCGCGGCGCATGTCGTTCACCTCGCCGACTCGATCCATGTCGAGTTCCAGGGCGGCGCGCGGCGCCTTGGGCGTGTGCTGGCCAGTGATCCTGACGCCGACATCGCGCTGGTCGGAGTCGAGCGGCTTCCCGATGGCATCAGGGCGGTGCCGCTGGTCGACTCCGACACCGTGGCCGTCGGCGACGAAATCATCGTCATCGGCGCGCCGTACGGTCTCGGCCACACGCTCAGCGTCGGCCACGTCAGCGGTCGGCAGAAGCCCGACGACGAGAGCATGTTTACCGGCACGGAACTGCTGCTGACGGATGCGGCGATCAACCAGGGTAACTCTGGCGGGCCGCTGTTCACCCTTGAGGGTGAGGTCGCTGGCATCGTCAGCCACATCCTGTCGCGTTCCGGGGGGTACGAGGGGGTCGGGTTCGCGGTCTCGGCCAACACCGCGCGCCGGCTGCTCCTCGACCGGCGCGGTTTCTGGTCGGGGATCGACGGCGTGCTCCTCGAGGGGGCCGTCGCCGCGGCTTTCAACCTGCCGGTGCCGGTCGGCTATCTCGTCGAGCGGGTGGCCCAGGGCTCGGCCGCGCACAAAGCGGGGATCCGCGGAGGCGAGCTGCCCGTGCAGATCGCCGAGCGGAAGTTGGTCATCGGCGGTGACGTGATCCTGCGGGTAGGCGACATCCGTGTCGGGAGCGACCGCAAGGGCGAGCGTTTCAGCGCGATGCTGCAGAAGCTGAAGGAGGGTGACCGTCTGCAGGTCGAAGTGCTGCGTGCTGGCAAGCCCATGACGTTTGAACTGGTCATCCCCGCACCCTACCGGTGATCGGTCAGCCGCCCAGGCGGCGCGCGGTTTGCCACACCCCGGACCAGCCATTAGGCTTGTCGCTCCTCACGCCAAGCGAACGGATGCCACCCGATGAGCGACGCCTCCCCTGTGCTCCGCGTCGGCCTGCCCAAGGGCAGCCTGCAGGAGACCACCAAGAAACTTTTCACGCTGGCCGGCTTCGACCTGCGTATCTCCGGCCGCTCCTATTTTCCGGGCATCGACGACCCGGAGATTGAATGCATTCTGATCCGCCCGCAGGAGATGGCGCGCTACATCGAGCAGGGGGTCATGGACTGCGGCATCACCGGTCTCGACTGGTTGCTCGAGACCGGTGCTGACGTCGAGGAGCTTGCCGACCTGCATGCGCCGTGGCCCAACTACGGCACCGTGCGCTGGGTGCTCGCGGCGAAGGAGGACGGCCCGTTTTCCTCGGTCCAGGACCTGCAGGACAAGCGCATCGCCACTGAGGCTGTGGGCATGACCCGGCGCTACCTCGACCGCCACGGCGTCAAGGCGAGCGTCGAGTTCTCGTGGGGCGCAACCGAGGTCAAGCCGCCGGTGCTGGCCGATGCCATCGTCGATGTCAGCGAGACCGGCTCGAGCCTGCGCGCCAACAACCTCAAGGTGCTCGACGTGGTGCTCGAGTCGACGCCGCGCTTCATCGCCAATCGTGCGTCGCACGAGGACGCCTGGAAACGGCAGAAGATGGACCGTCTGCTGCTGCTTCTCAACGGCGCGATCGCCGCGGCGAGTCGCGTTTACCTCGGCATGAACGTGCCGCGTGGCGCGCTCGAGAAGGTGCTCGGCATCCTGCCGGCGCTGGCCACGCCGACCATCTCGACGCTCGCCGACGAGGCGTGGGTCGATGTCTCGACCGTGGTCGAGGAGAAGAAGGTCCGCGAGTTGATCCCGGCGCTCTACGAGGCTGGCGCACGCGGCATCATCGAGACGCCGCTGAACAAGATCATCGAGTAGGCGCCGATATCTCGTTGCGTTGATCTGTGGGTCGGACTTCAGTCCGACACCATTCGCCATCGGGTGTCGGGCTGAAGCCCGACCCACATCCGTTTACACCAAGTCTCATGTAGGTCGGACTTCAGTCCGACGAGGTGAACGTCGGGCCGAAGCCGGACCCACATGAGCGTTCGCGCTATGCATCGTCCGCCGCACCAATCGCCGCGGCCAGCGGCCGGTACTGCAGCCCGTAGAACATCTCGAGGTAGCGCTGGGTCTCGGCGCGCTCGAGGTCGGTGACGTAGCGCCAGAAGCCGTAGACCCGCGACAGCGTCATCAGCCGCTCGGCGTAGCGCGCCCAGGTGTAGCGCGCCTCGACCCGCGCCAGCGAGCCGGCCGCGATCGCGTCCCAGGCGCCCGGATCGTCACGGCAGCTGGCGAGGAACCCGGCGATCCGCGCCGCGGCATCGGCGCCGTCGTTGGGATCGATGTGGAAGCCGGAGCGGCCGTCCTCGATGATCTCGAGCGGCCCGCCGTAGCAGGTGGCGAAGGTCGGCAGCCCGGTGGCCATCGCCTCGATCACCGTCAGGCCGAACGCCTCGAACAGCGCCGGCTGCACGAACGCCCCGCGCCGGTCGGCGACCACCCGGTAGAGTTCGCCGGCGAAATCCTTGTCGAGCTGCATGCCGAGCCAGCGCACCTGGCCGTCGAGGCCGTGGGAATCCATCAGCGCGTGCATGGCGTGGATCTGTGCCCGCTCCTCGGTATCGCCGGAGCGCGACGGATCGACGTGGCCCGAGACGATCAGCAGGTTGGCCTGCTCGCGCAGCGCCGGACAATTGGCGTACCACTCGACCAGCCCGGTGACGTTCTTGATCCGGTCCATGCGCGCCATGGTGAACAGCAGCGGCTTGCCGGGTTCGGCGAGTTGACCGCGCTTGTCGGCGGCCGGTCCACCGTCGATCAGCTCGGCGATCGCATCGTGCAGGTGGGTTAGGCGGTGCTCGTGATCGCTGGCCGGGAAGTAGACCCCGGGATCGGCGCCGGGCGAGACGATGTTGAACTTGGGGTCGAACACGTCGATGCCGTGCACCACGCGGTAGAGCCCGGGCAGCGTGAACGCGGTATGGGTCTCGTACTGGCCGACCGTGTCGGCGGTGCCGGCGATCTCCTGGTAGGTCGAAGTGATGATGAAGTCGGCGGTGTTCATCGCCACCAGGTCGGCGGTGAACTGGCAGGCGAAGTGATACTGTGCGTCGTTCTCCTGCCAGTAGAGATCCGAGTAGAGGTACTTCGATTTCTCCAGCGCGTGGGCGATGGTGCACTGGGTGACGCCGAGCCGTTGCGCGAGCAGCGTCGCGACCAGGTTGCCGTCGGAGTAGTTGCCGAGGATCAGGTCGGGGCGTCCCTCGAGCTCGGCCAGCAGCTCGCGTTCGGCGTCGATCGCGAAGCGCTCCAGCCACGGCCAGATCTCGAAACGCGAGATCCACCTCGGGTGCACCTCGCCGTTGCCGTCGCGGAACGGCACGCGCAGGATGCGCGCGTTGCGCGTGCCGGCGATCGGCTCGAGGCGCTGGTCGCTCGTGGTGCCCTCGGCCTCGGGGATCAGGCGCGTGACGACCACGATCTGCGGCTCGATCTCGAGACCCTGCGCGGCGAGGCGCTCGCGCATCTCGTGTTCCAGCGCGCGCACCTGGTCGAGGATGTAGACCACCTGGCCGCCGGTGTCGGGACGCCCGAGCACGCCCGACTGGCCGAACCAGCCGTGCGGCGACAGGATCGCGATCGAGAAGATCATCGGGATCCGCGCCAGCAGCTGCTCGAGCTGGTCGGGCGAGGGCGCCTCGAGCACGTCGAGCAGCAGCTGCATGGTGTCGCGCGTGCCCCCGGCGTCGCGACCCCAGCCGGCCTCGAAGCCGGCCACGCGCAGGGGATCGGTGATCTCCGCCCAGGGCGTCTCGGGGGGCATGCCTCCGAGGCGCTCGACCGCGTCGCGCAACGCGGCACGCAGGGCGTGCACGTCGTCGATGCCTTCGTTGAGCATCAGCGGCCGGTCACGGTGCCGGTGCACGCGCAGGAACTCGAACAGCCGCTGCGCGCCGCGTCCCTGCTCGATGAACAGCTGGCTCGACAGGCGGCGGTTGAGGAACTCGACGCCGCGGCCGATCGAGCGCGTCTCGTGCATGCGCGGGAACTCGCGGGCGAACGGTGCGAGATCGACCTCGAGCGTCCAGTCGGCGGCCTGGCCGGTGACCAGGCGCTCCTTGAAGGCGAGGTAGCTGGCGGTGTCGATGCGCTCGGCGGCCATGGTCTCGAGGTGGATGCGCAGGTAGTCCCAGCGGCCGATCTGCGAGCGCAGCGCGAACTGCAGCCAGGCGCCGTCGTGGGCCGCCTCCTGGGCCCAGCGGAACAGCGGGCCGAGGGGGCTGTCGGCGAGCGCGCCGTCGCCCACCTCGTCGCAGGCGGCGGCGAAGGCGTCCTGCAGCTCGGTGCGCAGCAGGAAGGGGCCCTCGTGCTGGGCCAGGCGGTGCAGCGCCCGGTGCGCCTGCTGACGCTCGTCGGCGAGGAAGCGCAGCAACTGATCGAACCAGCGGTCGGTGGGGCTCATGCCTTCTCCCATGCAGCGAGCGTAGTGGCGTGGAAACCTGGGTCGTCGGGCACCGCGCCGCGGCAAGCGACGATGCGGCTGGCGAAGGCCTGGGCACGCTCCAGCGTAGTCGCCAGCGGCCAGCCCCGCACCAGCCCGCAGATCAGCACGCTGGCGAAGGCGTCGCCGGCGCCGACGGTGTCGAGCACCTCGACGGCGCGTTCCGGCGCGACCTCGACGGGCGCCCCGTCGCGCGGGTAGGCGGCGGCCCCGTCGGCGCCGCGGGTGACCACCACCAGCGCGAGATCGCCGAGACCGAGCAGTGCGGCGGCCCGTGTCGCCTCGTCGGGACCATCGGCGAGCGCCGCGAGCTCGTCGTGGTTGAGCTTGACCCAGCGGGCCGTGCCGAGCAGTTCGCGCACCTCGTCGCGTGACCACCACGGGGCGCGCAGGTTCACGTCGAGGAACACCGGTGCGGCGAGCCGTTCGCGCAGCCGGGCGAGCGACGTGCGCGCGGCGACCCGGCGCAGCGCCAGGCTGCCGTGGTAGAGCAGCCCGGCGTGGGCTGGTGCGCGTGCGACGTCGATGAAGTCCCAGGCGACGTCGGGGGTGATGGTGAAGGTCGGCTCGCCATCGGCGAGCGCCACCTCGACGGTGCCGGTCGGGTGGTCGGGGTCGACGGCAATGCCGTCGGTGTCGAGTCCGGCCGCCTCCATGCGTGCGAGGATCTGCTCGCCGAGCAGGTCGACGCCGACCGCGGACAGCAGCCGTGGCGCGAGGCCGAACGCCTGCAGGTGCAGCGCGACGTTGAGCGGCGCGCCGCCGAGTACGCTGCGGCCGTCAGGGAAGCGGTCGAACAGCACCTCGCCGAACAGCACCGGGGGCGCGGCGTTCATGCGGCCTGCGCGAACCATGCGATCGCCTCCGGGTGGTAGTGGGCCACGCCCTCGAGGATGCCGGCGGCGTAGTTGCCGTTCATGCCGAGCAGGCCGCCGCCGGCGAGGTAGAGGCTCGCGCTCGCGCCGGCCGCGCTGGACTGCGCCTCGGCCGCCTGGCGTACCGCGTCGTTGGCGTTGGCGACCAGCACGGCGGGGACCGGGCTGGCGAGCACGTCGAGGTCGTTGCCGCTGTCGCCGGCGAACAGGATCTCGTCGCAGGCGAAGCCGAGCTCGGCGGCCAGGAACTCGATGGCGTGCCGCTTGCTCGCCGCGGCGGGCAGCACGTCGACCAGGCCGATGCCATTCGGCTCGTCGACGCTATAGAGCGCGCGCGCGGCGAGGCCGCTGGCGGCGAGCTGGCGCTCGATGTCGGCAAGCAGCGCCTTGGCGTCACGGTAGAGCGGCAGGAAGAAGCTCA
>CBDTVS010000124.1:0-5868 GCA_965364245.1 uncultured Gammaproteobacteria bacterium
ATGGCCCGGCCCGCACCGCGCAGAAGGCACTCCAGATGGCGCCGCGCTGTGGCGTCCAGCTCTCCTCCGCCACGTCATCGCCCGTGTCGCGGGCCGACTCCGGTCCACCCTCGCGTGCCAGTGCCGCGCGGCGCGCCGGACGCCACCAGACCAAGTCGAGCAGCCAGATGGCTCCGGTCAGCGCGGTCGCGATCACCAGCAGCAGCGGAAAATTGAAGTCCACCTGCCTCCTCCTAGGGCCGCTTGGCGCCGACCTGCAGCACCGCCATGAAGGCATCCTGCGGGATCTCGACCTTGCCAAACTGTTTCATGCGCCGTTTGCCTGCCTTCTGCTTCTCGAGCAGCTTGCGCTTGCGCGTGGCGTCGCCGCCGTAGCACTTGGCGGTGACATCCTTGCGCAGCGCGCTGACCGTCGAGCGGGCGATGATCTGCGCGCCGATCGCGGCCTGGATCGCGACCGCGAACATCTGCCGCGGGATGATCTCACGCAACCGCTCGCACAGCTCGCGGCCGCGGACGTAGGCCTGCTCCTTGTGCACGATCACCGACAGGGCATCGACCTTGTCGCCATTGATCAGCATGTCGAGCTTGACCAGCTGGGCCGGCTCGAAACGCAGGAACTCGTAGTCGAACGACGCGTAGCCGCGACTCGCCGATTTCAGGCGGTCGAAAAAGTCGAGCACCACCTCGTTGAGCGGCAATTCATAGTCGAGCGCCACTTGCCCGCCGAGGTACTGCATGCGGATCTGGTTGCCGCGCTTCTCGACGCACAGCCCGATCACCGCGCCGAGGTAGTCCTGCGGCACCAGGATCGACGCGCGGATGATCGGCTCGCGGATGGCTTCGATCGCGTTGGCCGGTGGCAGCTCGGCCGGGTTGTCCAGGGTCAGCACCTCACCGGAGGTGGTCACGACCTCGTAGACCACGGTCGGCGCGGTGGTGATCAGGTCGAGGTCGTACTCGCGCTCGAGCCGCTGCTGGATGATCTCCATGTGCAGCATGCCGAGGAAACCGCAGCGGAAGCCGAAACCGAGCGCCTGTGAGGTCTCCGGTTCGAAGAACAGCGCCGCGTCGTTCAGACGCAGCTTGCGCAGCGCCTCGCGGAAATCCTCGTAGTCATCGGAATCGATCGGGTAGAGCCCCGCGAACACACGCGGCTGCACCTGCTTGAATCCGGGCAACGGGGTCGGTGCCGGACGGTCGGCGAGGGTCAGCGTGTCGCCGACCGGCGCACCGTCGATCTCCTTGATGCCGGCGATGATGAACCCGACCTCACCGGTACCGAGCCGCTCGAGCCCGACCTGCTTCGGCGTGAAGACGCCCACCTTCTCGACCAGGTGATCACGACCGGTCGACATCACGCGCAGCTTCTGCTTGACCCGGAGTTCGCCGTCGACCACGCGCACCAGCGAGATCACGCCGACGTAGGGGTCGAACCAGGAGTCGATGATCAGCGCCCGTAGCGGCGCCGCCGGATCGCCCTGCGGCGGCGGAACGCGTCGCACCAGTTCCTCGAGGAGCTCGGGGACGCCGACGCCGGTCTTGGCGCTGACCCGCAGCGCGTTGGTCGCCTCGATGCCGATGATCTCCTCGATCTCGCGGCAGACCCGCTCCGGCTCGGCCGACGGCAGGTCGATCTTGTTCAGCACCGGGACCACTTCGAGCCCCTGGTCGATCGCGGTGTAGCAGTTCGCGACGCTCTGCGCCTCGACCCCCTGCGCCGCGTCGACCACCAGCAGCGCGCCCTCGCAGGCGGCCAGCGAGCGTGACACCTCGTAGGAGAAATCGACGTGGCCCGGGGTGTCGATGAAGTTCAGCTGGTAGGTCTGCCCATCGTTGGCCTGGTAGTCGAGCGTCACGCTCTGGGCCTTGATGGTGATGCCGCGCTCGCGCTCGATGTCCATCGAGTCGAGCACCTGGGCGGCCATCTCGCGCTCGCTCAACCCGCCGCAGTGCTGGATGAAACGGTCGGCGAGCGTCGACTTGCCGTGGTCGATGTGCGCGATGATCGAGAAGTTGCGGATCTTCTGCATGTGGCCCGGCCCGGGTACCGGTCCCGTGGCGAACGAAGATCAGGGCGTGGACGACTGCCGAAGCCTCGCCCAACACCCTGATTAAAAATGATTTTTCAGGAGGCCGGAGTATAGCGCAATTCACGCGCCGGACAAATAGCGGCGCAGTGCAGGCTCATCGAGCACATGATGGCAGATCTCGTCGTCGGCGCCACACAACACCGGAACCCGCTCGCCGAAGCGTGTCTCGAGACGCGCGTCGTCGTGGATGTCGACCAGGTCGATCTCGAAGCCCAGCTCCCCGGCCAGGCCGAGGAGCTGGACATGCATGGTTTCACACAGGCTGCAGTAGCTGTGACCGTAGAGCGTGAGTCTCCGCGGTCCGGCGGGCATCACTCCTCGCCGAGCTTGAGCGCCAGCCACAGCGGCCCGTTCTGGCGCTGGATGCGCACCGCGACCGACTTCCCGTCGGGCAGCGCCTCGACCAGTTCGGCGAACTGCTGCGGACCGGTGACCGCCTGCTGGTTGAGCATGACGATGACGTCGCCCTGCCGCACACCGGCGCGCGAGGCCACGCCGGACTCCAGCTCCTCGACGAGCACGCCGCCCTCGCCGAGTTCCAGCGCCTCGCGCAGGGCCTCCGGCACCTCGCTGACCTTGATGCCGAGACGCTGCTCGCTGACGGTCTCGGCCTCGGGGGCAACGGCCTGGGCCAGGGCGTCATCGCCCGGAAGCTCACCGATCGTCACCTTGAGCGTGGTCTCCTCGCCGTCGCGGATCACCACCACCTCGGCCTGCTTGCCGACCGGGGTCTGCCCGACCAGCGGCGGGAGGCTCGCCGAGTCGGCCACGTCGCGCCCGCTGTAACGGATGATCACATCGCCCGACTTGAAACCGGCGGCGGCGGCCGGGCTATCGTCGAGCACCTTCGACACCAGCGCACCCTGCGGCCGGGTCATGCCGAAGGCCTCGGCGAGTTCGCGGGTCACGTCCTGGATCAGCACCCCGAGCCAGCCACGGCTGACCTTGCCCTTGGTCTTGAGCTGGTCGGCGACGTTCATGACCACGTTGATCGGAATCGCGAACGACAGCCCCATGAAGCCTCCGGTGCGGCTGTAGATCTGCGAGTTGACGCCGACCACCTCGCCGTCGAGGTTGAACAGCGGCCCCCCGGAGTTGCCGGGGTTGATCGCGACGTCGGTCTGGATGAACGGCACGTAGTTCTCGCGCGGGAGGTTGCGCCCCAGCGCGCTGACGATGCCGGCCGTGACCGAGTAGTCGAAGCCGAACGGCGAGCCGATCGCCAGCACCCACTCCCCGACCTTGAGTTCCTCCGAGTCACCGATGCTGACGACCGGGAGGTCCTCGGCATCGACCTTGAGCAGGGCGACGTCGCTGCGCGGGTCGCTGCCGACCACCTCGGCGACCAGCTGGCGACGATCGCTCAATCGGACCACGATCTCGTCGGCATCCTTGATCACGTGAGCGTTGGTGATCACGTAGCCATCCTGCGAAATGATCAGCCCGGAGCCGAGCGACTGGGTCTGCTGATGCTCGGGGATGTCGGGCATCCCGCCCTCGCCGAAGAAGTGCCGGAACAGGTCACCGAACGGGCTGCCCTCGGGCAGATCGGGGATCTCCACCTTGGGTCCGCGACGCTGGGTCACCTTCTGCGTGGTGCTGATATTGACCACCGCCGGGCTGTGCTGCTCGACCAGGCCGGTGAAATCGGGCAGGTTCACCGCGGCGCCGGCCAGGCCACTCCAGGCGATCGCCAGCAGTCCGGCCAGGGTCACGCGCATCCAGTGCGCCGTTGCATATCGGGTCATCGGTTCGGTCCTCGGTAGATAACGTTGGATACGGGGTTAGGCGTCACGGCACGGTTCCTGACGTACTCAGCGAACCGGTTCGACCGCGACGCCGATGATGTGTGCCGTGGCCAGCGGCACGTCGCCGACCACCACGACCTGGTGGGCATCGCGCACCAGCGCGAAGGTGCTGACCGCGCCCGAGCGGTGGGTCCCGTTCAGCGGCTGCCCCTCGCGCGCCTGCTCGACGTAGACCGAGACCGTGGCCAGCCCGTCGCTGAACACCAGGTGGTCGATGCCGTCACCCGTGCCCGCATAGCTGCGGTAATCGGCCAGGACGAAGCCGGGCGGCAGGTCGCTGACGTGCCAGCGGCGCGAATCCACGCCGGTCGCGACCGGCGAGTCGCCGACCATCGTGGCCATCTGCTGCTTGCGCGCACGGATCGCCGCGGCCCGATCGGGATCGGCCGCGTCTCGCAGCTCGATGCCGGTGAACACCACCCGCTCGAGGGAGTCGCCATCCGCCGCGAGCAGCTCGGACTTGAGGGGCAGCGCGGTCGCCTCGTCGAGCCACAGGCGATAGCCGTAACGCAGCCCGTCACGCGGACGGATGTCGAGCATGCGCGTCGCACGTCCCGCCACCCGCGACGACGGCCCGTACTCGATCGTGTAGAGCTTGGCGAGGTCGCTCAGGTCGCCGAACGGCCGCCCGGGAAACGCGCCGCGAGCGCGGTGGTCATCGAGTCGGACCGGCTTGCCGTCGGCGAGGATGCAGACCGTATCGTCGCGGTCGCGCACCACCTCGCGCGGTTCGCCGTCGAGGGAGACGAGATGTTCACGTTCACCGTCGGCATCGGCCTGGTGCACGATGCGCATGGTCTGCAGCTGTCCGGCGTACTCGTAGACGAAGGTGCCCTCGTAGTTCAGCCGCGCCACGGCCTCCGTCATGCGTTCGAGCTCGCGCAGCGGATCGTCCTGCCCGGCCGCCAGCGGCAGCGGGTTCAGGAGCAGCAACAGGCTGACGGCAAGCGCGGGCAGGGGCATCGGTTCAGCGCTGGAGCGCAGGGGTGCCGGTGCTGACCACGCGCACGTAGGGTGGCAGCGCACGCAGGCCGCCCCCGAGGGCCAACTCGTTGTGCCGCTGCAGGTAGTCGTTGAGACGCTGCTCGTCGAGCGGTGCGGCGGACGGGCTCGAGGCACCGGTCGCGACCGGCTGCGCCTGCAGCACGGGCGGCGTCACACTGGCGACCTGGGGCGTGCCGGACCCGGCGTCGGGGGCGCCGAGAAAGCGCGCGCCGACCAGCGCCAGCGCGGCGACCGAGGCAGCCATCGCGAGACCGCTGGCGGCCCGCCGCAGCCGCCCGGGCGCCCGATTGTCCCGGGCTGCGGGCAACGGCTCGACATCACCCTCCGGCTCGACTTGGCTGACGGCGGCGGCGATGCGCTGGGCGAGCCCGGGGTCGTGCATGTCCGGTACGCCGCGACGGATCGCGGTGCCGATCAGCTGGTAACGCGACCATTGATCACGCAGCGCCGGGTCACTGGCCAGCGCGACGAGCAGCCGGTCGCTGTCATGGTCCGGCAACTCGCCGTCGACGAGCGCCGAGAGCTGTTCCTGTGGTGTCGTCATCGTCACGTCCTCTGTCCCGTAGGGCATTAAGAGAGCAAGGGCTCGAGCTTGTTGTTGATCGCCTCGCGGGCGCGGAAGATGCGCGAGCGCACGGTGCCCACCGGGCAACCCATGGCCAGCGCAATCTCCTCGTAGCTGAGTCCCTCGAGTTCACGCAGGGTGATCGCGGTACGCAGGTCCTCGGGCAGCGCCTCGATGGCGCCGTAGACCGTCGCCTCGATCTCGTCGCGCAGCAGCAGGTTCTCCGGGGTGGCGTTCTCGCGCAGGCTCTGCGGACCCGGCCCCTCGACGTTTTCCAGTTGCAGGTCGACGTCGGTCTCGAACGGCCGGCGACTCTGGGCCACCAGGTAGTTCTTCGCGGTATTGATCGCGATGCGGTAGAGCCAGGTGTAGAAGGCGCTGTCGCCGCGAAACTTGC
>CBDTVS010000125.1:0-5864 GCA_965364245.1 uncultured Gammaproteobacteria bacterium
GCCTGGTCGGCCGGGCCGACGTGCTGATGCAGAACCTCGCCCCGGGCGCAGCGGCGCGCCTCGGCCTCGGCTACGAGACCCTGCACGAGCGACACCCAGGCCTGGTCGTCTGCGACATCTCGGGTTACGGCAGCGACGGGTCCTACCGCGACCGCAAGGCCTACGACCTGCTGATCCAGAGCGAGGCCGGCCTGCTGTCGGTCACCGGCTCCCCCGGCCAAGGCCGGCATCTCGATCGCCGACATCGCCGCCGGCATGTACGCCTACTCGCAGGTGCTCGCCGCGCTGCTGCAGCGCGCGCAGACCGGGCGCGGCACGCGCATCGGCGTGTCGATGCTCGAAGCGCTCGGCGAGTGGATGAGCTTCCCGCTCTACTACGCCTTCGACGGCGCCGAACCGCCACCGCGCTCCGGCGCATCCCACGCCACCATCGCGCCTTACGGCCCCTACGCCACCGGCGACGGCACCGTGATGCTCGGCCTGCAGAACGAGCGCGAGTGGGCGGCGTTCTGCAAGGAGGTCCTGCAGCGGGCCGAGCTGCTCGACGACTCGCGTTTCGCCGGCAATGCCGACCGCGTCGAACACCGCGATGCGCTCGATGCCGAAATCGACGCGGTCTTCTCGCAACTGACCGCCACCGAGGTGACCGCGCGGCTCGACGCCGCGGGCATTGCCAACGGCCGTGTGAATAGCATGGCCGACCTCTATGCCCACGAGCAGCTCAAGGCGCGCGACCGCTGGCGCGAGATCGGTTCGCCGGCCGGTCCGCTGCCGGCGCTGCTGCCGCCGGGCGCCTGGACCGATGCCCCGCCGCGCATGGACCCGGTGCCTGAGTTGGGCGAGCACACCGACGCGATCCTCGCGGAGCTCGGTTACGACGCGGCGGCGATCGCGGACCTGCGAACCGCCGGAGCGGTCGGCTGAGACCGACGAACGGTCTGCAGGCGCGCCCGCCTGCTGCTATAAATCAGGTTCAGTGACGTTGGCACTACACCGACCGCGACTGCCACAGACCGGGAAACGCGATATGGCCGAAGAGATCAAGACTGAAGAAGGCGACCACGACGAATACCGTGGCCCCGAACGACGTAACGGCATCGAGCGGCGGGTGAATCCCGATCCACGCCAGGAGTTGCGCTTCGAACCCAGCAAGAAGGACCGGCGTCAGAAGGCCCGTCGCAAAAAGGACGGCGACGCCTGGAAGGACCACGACTTCTTCTGAGGCCCGACGCCAACCCTGATCGGGAGGGGCACCGCCGGCCGTGACCGACGGCGGTGAGTCACTTGCCCTTCTTTTGCTTGTCCTTCTCCTGCGACTTCTCGCGTTCTTTATCCCGCTCCTTATCGCGCTCGCGATCCATCTCTTTGCTCTTCTTTTCCTTGTCCTTGTCCTTGTCTTCGTCGCGGATACGCTCGAGCAGGCTTTCGCTCTCCTTGCCGGACTGGCCGCCGCGGTCCTCCGGGCGCCTATCGTCGGCCCGCTCCGTGCCACGCGTGGCGTCCTCCATCGACTGCTTGTTGCTGTTGGCATCACGGCCGCCGCCACCGCCGTGCTTGGCGGCGAGCACCGCACCGGACGTGGCAGCGAACAGCGCCATGAGCAGGTAGACAATGAATCGTTTCATCTCGGTCCTCCAGGTTGTGCCTTGTTCTCCTGGACTCATTTAAGCCCAGCAGGGGCGATTGCACACAGGTCATACGGCGGATGCAGCGTACTGTTCATCGGTCCAGCACTGCGTCGACGAATTCCGGGACGCGAAGAGTTGCCGGGCCGATCAAGCGCTGGTCGAAGAGACCCGCGTCCGGCGTCGCTTCGAGGTTGATCTCGAACGTCTGCGCTCCGGCCGCCTTAGCGGCGGCAACGAAGCCGGCCGCAGGGTAGACCTGGCCCGAGGTGCCTATCGCGACGAACCGGGTGCAACGCGCCAGCGCGTCGCCGATGCGTTCCAGCTCGAGCGGGATCTCGCCGAACCAGACCACGTGGGGGCGCATGCTCCCCGTCGACCGGCACGCCGGACAGGGCGTGACGATGGCGAGTTCGTCGCGCCACGTCACGACCGCGCCGCAGCGTATGCAGCGCGCCTTGAGCAGTTCGCCATGCATGTGCAGTGGCGCTTCGCTGCCGCCGCGCTCGTGCAGGTCATCGATGTTCTGCGTGACCAGCAGCACCTCGTCCGGACAGTCGCGCTCGAGGCGCGCCAGTGCGGCGTGCGCGGCATTGGGCCGCACGGCGGGGTCGAGCAGTTGGCTTCGGCGCGCGTTGTAGAAGGCGTGGACGCGTTCGGGGTCGCGGGCGAACGCCTCGGGGGTCGCGACCTCGTCGATGCTGACCCGGGACCAGATACCGTCCCTGTCGCGAAAGGTCTCGAGCCCCGACTCCCGGGAGATCCCCGCGCCGGTCAGGACGACGATCGGACCGCGATCGGTCACGCTGTCGACCGTACGCGATCCCGGATCAGGCGTGCACGTGGCCGTGCGCGATCTCCTCCTCGGTCGCCTCGCGCACATCGGCCACGGTGACGTCGAAGTTCAGCGTCTGCCCGGCGAGCGGATGGTTGCCGTCGACCGTGACGCCGTTGTCGCTGACCTCGGTCACCGTGACCACCAGCGAGCCGCCGTCGCTCTTGGCCTGGAAACGCATGCCTGGCTCGAGCGTGTCGGCGTCGTCGAACAGTTCGCGCGAGACCACCTGCACCAGGTCGTCGTCGTACTCGCCGTAACCCTCCTCCGGGGCCACCTCCACCTGCAGACTGTCGCCGGCGGTGCGTCCCTCGAGCGCCTTCTCGAGCCCCGGGATGATGTTGCTGGCGCCCTGCAGATAGGCGAGCGGGCTGCCCTCCTGGGAGCGGTCGAGCACTTCGCCCGAGGCGTCGGTCAGCACGTAATCGATCGAGACCACCATCTTCTCGCTAATCTGCATCAGGGATCCTTGTTTTGGGTTGCAGGCCGCAGTGTAGAAGGTTCAGCACGACCTTACCCCGGCCCAGGTCAATTGCCCCGGGGGATCATGCGGTTACAATGCATTCAAGCCAATGCAACGCACCGGGTGAACCGGTCCAGCACCCATGTCGACGACGCCCCCGACTCCAGCTCCCGAAATCATCACCCGCGCTGATCGGCGGCGGTTCCTGCGCGGTTGCGCGGGCCTGACCGCGGGCCTGTTGCTCGCCCCGGCACTGCATGCGGCACCCCACCGCGAATACCGTCTGAAGCTTCTGAACCTGCACACCGACGAGCGGTTGAAGGTGACCTACTGGGCCGACGGTGCGTTCGATCCTGCCGCACTGGCACAGATCGACCACCTGCTGCGCGATCACCGCACCGGCGAAGCGCACCCCATGGACCATGCCCTGCTCTACCTGCTGCATCGCCTGCAGGCGCAAATCGGATGGGATCGTGAGATCCACGTGATCTCGGGCTACCGCTCGCCGAAGACCAACGCCATGCTGCGCCAGGTCTCGACCGGCGTGGCGAAACGCAGCCTGCACACCCAGGGACGCGCGATCGACGTGCGCGTCCCGCGCCTCGCGACCGAGAAGCTCTACAAGGTTGCGAAGGATCTCAGGGGCGGCGGCGTCGGCCTGTACCGCAAGTCGGCCTTCGTGCACCTCGACACCGGCCGCGTCCGCAGCTGGTAACGACCGCGTTGAAGAGCGCCGCGCTCAGGCAGCGCGAGGCCGTTGCGTGGCGAGGCTGCTCGCCGCCAGCAGGTCGCGCTGGCTGATCACGCCGAGCAGATCGCCCTGGCGCGTGGTCACCGGCAGGTGACGGATGCCATGCTTGAGCATCAGCCGCCGCGCCGACTCGGCCGTGGCATCGGGACGCACGCTGATTAGCTCCCGCGTCATCAGCTCCGCCGCCTTGAGGGTCATCGCCGCGTGGCCATCGAGCGCCAGGGCGCGCACCAGGTCACGCTCCGAGACCAGGCCGCACAGCTTGCCCGCCTCGTCGACGATCAGCAGCGCGCCGACGTTGTGGTGGGAGATCATCGAGGCCATGCGCGCGAGGGTCTCGTCGCGGGTGGCGCAGACCAGCGCGTCGTCCGGGCCGGTCATCAGCTCACGTACGTCCATCATGATTCCTCCTGTGGTGTTCGGTCCCGCCACGCTGTGACCGCGTGTTCCGGGACGATCGAACATAACAGCCCCGCAGAGATTGCGCCTATTCGTTTTGCTTATCGTTACCATAAGCAGGTCGGCGCGACGGGGATCGGACTCAGGCGGACGCCTTGACCTTCTCGACGACGTGCACCCGCTCGATGCGGGTCGCGGGGTACTGCCCACCGGCGTCCTTCTCGAGGTACTTGGTCATGTCCCAGACGGTCAGCAGCGCCGCGCTGACCGCGGTCAGCGCCTCCATCTCGACCCCGGTCTTGTAGACGGTGCTGACGGTCACCGTCGCGGTGACCCCGTCGTCCTCAACCGTCAGCCCGGTCTCGACGCCGGTGATCGGGATCGGGTGGCAGAGCGGCAGGATGCGCGGCGTGTCCTTGACCGCCTGGATCGCGGCGACCCGCGCGGTGGCAATCGGGTCGCCCTTCTTGGTGGTCCCGGCGCGGATCTCGGCGACCGTGCCCGGCAGCAGGATCAGACGCCCCTGCGCCGTCGCGGTGCGCAGCACCTCGGGCTTGCGCCCGACCTCGACCATTTCCGCCACGTGGTTCTCCTCGTTCGAATCCGGGTTCAGCCCGGGGTGTTCTGCTCGACCCAGCGCGCCCGGTCGGCGAGCTGCTCCCTCTTCCAGAACGGCGCGCGGTGCTTGAGCTCCTCGATCAGGAACCGGCACGCCTCGAGCGCCGCGTTGCGATGCGCCGACCACGCCGCGACCAGCACGATCGGGTCGGTGGGTGCCAACGGCCCGACCCGGTGGATCACCAGCGCGTCGTCGAGCTGCCAGCGGCTCACCGCTTCGTCGCGCAGCTGCTCCAGCGCGCGCTCGGTCATGCCCGGGTAGTGCTCGAGCTCCATGGTCACGACGTCGTCGCCCTCGTTGAGGTCGCGCATGAAACCGATGAACAGCGCCGCGGCACCGATCCTGCGGGACTCGCCGCGTGGCGCGTAGGCCGCCAGCTCGGCGTAGGGGTCAAACGGCTCGGCGGTGACGCGAACGGTCACGCCGCGCCCCCGGTGACCGGCGGGAAGAAGGCGACCTCGTCGCCGTCGCGCACCGGCTGGTCGGCCTGCGCGTAGTCCATGTTGACCGCCATCAGCACGCTGCCGCCGAGCGGCTCGTCGGGTGCCACGCGCGCCCAGACGTCGGCCACCGTGGCGATGCCCTCGGCCGGAAGCTCCATGCCGTCGTGACCGAGACGCTCGCGCAGGCTGGCGAAGATCTTGACCTGGATGCTCATCTGCTACTCGGCTGGGTGGTCGCTCGTGTCGGGGCATTGTAGCCGCGCCGCGGGCGCGGTGCCGAGCGGGGCTGCGCCGCGACACCGTCCGGCGCTAGACTCCGTGGCTGCGATGCCACACCTCTTCCCCATCCCTCTGCCCGAACGTGCGCCCAGCCCGTGGCGCACGCGCGTACGGTGACCTCCACCCTGCCCGGGGGCGTGACCGGCCTGGTGCTGGCCGGCGGCCAGGCCCGGCGCATGGGCGGCGGCGACAAGGGCCTTATCGAGCTCGCCGGACGACCGATGATCGGCCATGCCCTCACCGCGCTCGCACCGCAGGTCGACGCCCTGCTGGTCAACGCCAACCGCCATCTCGAGCGCTACCGCGAGCTGGCCGCACCCTACGACGCCGAGGTGATCAGCGACGCCCTGGCCGACTACCAGGGCCCGCTCGCCGGCATCGCGCGCGGCCTGGCGGCGTGCTCCACCGACTGGCTGGTCTGCGTACCGTGCGACAGCCCGCTGATCGCCG
>CBDTVS010000126.1:0-5848 GCA_965364245.1 uncultured Gammaproteobacteria bacterium
GCCGAGACCACCCTGGCCCGGGTTACCCTGGCCGTCACTGCCCTGGCTTCCGCCCTGCGTACCTCCCGTACCGCCGGGCAGGCCACCTGCCGCGCCTTGGTCGGCGGCGGTCCCACGGGACGCGGTCGTCGTTCCCTGCGCAGCGCCCGACGCGTCCTGCGTGCCGTCGCCAGACGCCGCGTCCCCGCCCTGGCCGCCGCCCGACGAGGCCGCAGATCGACCGTCACGGCCCGCCGCCGCCGATGATGCCGCCTGGGCGTCCCGGCTGTCGACGCGTGGCCTGGCGGCGCGCACCCGATCCTGCTCGCGCAGCAGCAATTCGTCGAATTCTCCGAGCGAGGCGCCGAGCTCGGCGTCGAGCGCGGCGCGGTCGGTCCCGCCCGACGCTGCCGGCTGCGTCGCCTCACCGCCACCCTCGCCCACGAGCACCGACGGCGCAGGGCAGGTCACGCCATCGGGAACCAACTGTCCGAGCGATTGCAATTCGGCGCAACCGTCCAGCACGCGCCTGGCGAGGTCGTCGAGAAAGGCCTCGTAGTCCCTGCGTTCCGCCGCGTCCAGCGTGCCCGCCGCGATGCGCTCCTCGTAGCCCCGGTGCGCCGACTCCCATGCCGCGTGGTCGGCCGCCAGGCGCTCCGCCGGCGTTGCGGCAAGCGCAGCGCCGGACAGAGCGGCCAGGAAGACGAGGCCTGCAAGTCGCTGAAGCATGTGCATGGTGGTGACGGGCCGTAAGCGCGTAGGTCCTGACATCCATGTGACCGGGTGTTGCAGGGCTAAGTTTAGCCAGCGGCCGACCGTGCCGACACCGGTCAATGATTGCGACATCACGTCGATGCACCTCCCCGGGCGCGGTCGCTCTCGCCAGGCCACGATCCGACCCGGCTACGACCTTGAACCGTGCCCACGTTACACTGTCTTAAATGCAGTGTGGGACCTGAGGCCATGGTGGCCCAGCGAGGATGAACGAAACATGAATCGACGCGACTTTCTCAATGCCGCCACGCGTGGCGCGGCGGCTACCGCAGCG
This sequence comes from uncultured Gammaproteobacteria bacterium, assembly GCA_965364245.1. GTDB lineage: Bacteria > Pseudomonadota > Gammaproteobacteria > QNFN01 > QNFN01 > QNFN01. The sequence continues at coordinate 1,028 of CBDTVS010000126.1, forward strand.
ATGGCCACACCCGCCATCGTTGCCGCGAGCGCTGCGAGCAGTGACCTTTACGACCGGCTCGCCGAGCAGCTGGCTGCGACGCGCGACGCGCTCGGGCGGCGCATGGACGGTCTCGCAGGCGACCTCGGACAGGTGGCCGATCGCGTGCGCCGACTCGAGCTCCAGCACCAGCTGCTGCTCTACCTGCTGGTCGTCTCGTTCATCCTCGACGGCGGCCTGACCTGGCTGGTCCTGCACGCCCCCGTCGCGCCGATCGCCTGAGCCCGACCTCTCCCGCTCAACGCCGCTCGCGGTATTCGAGCACCTCGGTCACCGGCAACGCCGCGACATCGCGGTACTTCATGTCGGGAATCTGGCGCGTCTCGACCAGGTTGCCGATGCGCGCGAAGGTCGAGCTGACCAGGATCTCCTCGCCATCGCTGCCCTGGCGGCGCACGCCGAAGGTGAGCCGCTCGCGCTCGTCACCGGAGAGCCGGCCGAGCACGTTCTTGGTCACCCATATGGTGCCGTCGGTGGCGAAATCGCTGAGCCGCGAGGCGTTGTTGATGGTGTCACCGAGCGCGGTGAACTCCAGGTGGGTCGGTGTCTGATAGGTGCCGAACCACTCCTGACCCTCGTCGATGCCGATGTTCACACGCAGCCGGTTGACCCAGTTCTTCTTGCGCGTCCAACGGTCGTCGATCTCGCGCATCTTCTCGCGCATCTCGATGCTGCAGCGCACCGCGTTCATGACGTAGTTGGAATCGGGCTGGGGCAGGAAGTAATAGAGCATGCCGTCACCGACGTGCTTGCCGTGGGTCGCGTAGTAGCGACGCAGCAGCGGCTCCATCGACGACCACACTTCGTTGATCAGCTCGAAGTACTCCTCGGGCGGCAGCTCAGCGCAGATCTTGCAGGAACCCTGCAGATCGGCGGTCAGCACCGCGAGCTGGGTCAGGTGCGGGCGGCGCTTCTTGAGCAGGTCGCGGATCACCAGGTCGCGTCGTGCCAGCAGCGTCAGGATCGAGTCCTGGTCCTCGTTCAGCGGCGCGTAGGTGAAGAACAGGCCCTCGCGGAAGAACGAGCAGTAGAGCTTGAACCACTGCGCCGGCTGACCCGGAGCGGCGAGGTTGACCTCGGTGCCGAGCACACCACCCTCGGCGCCGGCATTTTCTAGGTCCTCGAAGATCTGGATCAGGTGGCTCGCGAGGCGCCGATCCTCGCCGTGTGCCACGGTCAGCAGCTGTTCCTGGGTCAGGAAGTTCTTCGCCACCGCGAGGTGGAAGCGCGCCAGCTCGTCCCAGCCTTCGAAGCGTGTGCTCAGAGTGGACTGGATGAAGGCGCGGAACAGGCTGCGACCGTCGGCCAGTGCCTCGCCCTTCGGCATGCCGAAGAACTCGTCGTGCGCACGCGCATTGCACCACTCGAGTTCGAAACGACGGTTGACCATGTAGGCCGGATGCGCGAGATCCTCGACGGTCAGGCGCAGCGGTCCATCGAGCTGGATAGGCTTGTAGCCGGTCGCGCCGATGGTGGGCGTATTGGCGACACTGTTGCGATCCCGCGACTCGTTCTTGGCGCTTCGCGGACGCGAGGCCGGCGGCTCGATACGCTCGGCCTCGGGCAGTTCCTCCGCATCCCGGCCGAGGCGTGCGGCGATCTCGGCCAGCTTCAGCCCCTGGCGCTTGAGCGCGTTGATCTCGTCGATGGTCGCGAGGATCGATTCCGGGAAATGGCCGATCCGCGGCGCGTCGCTGGTCTCGCGGTTCCCCGGGGCAACGACCGGCCGCGGGAGCAGACCCTGGCTGATGTAATTGTTCAGGGTCGCCCTCGAGATCCCTGCCTGCTCGAGGACGTCCTTGCTCGTGATGTACCGCTCGGCATTCATTGTTGTAGTCCCATGCGGATTAGATTACACATGGACAGTCTAGTACTCACTTATCTGGACTGTCAAGACATTATTTAGACAGTATATGTTATTGATTTAATTAGCTCATATATGGCTTAGACTGTCTATTATATGTTAGACAGTCTATGCGGGGTCCGCCGTCTGCCCAGGCGCTCCCCCGACGAGCCAACGCTGCGCTAAGGTGGCGTGCATGAGTCGCTCAACTGAATCCCGCGAATGTCTCGGCAACCAAGTGTCCTCCAGACCTGGCTGATCCAGGGTGCCGTTGGCGCCCTGCTGGTCGCCATCTGGCTGCTGGTGCGCGACCCGACCTCGGTGGTCGCCTATCCGCTTGCATGCGCATCAACCACGACTGTTGAAAACACCACATGCACCCGTTGGCGAACCCTCGATCGCGAGTACTTCAGGGTCAATCCGGAGACGCGTCGCGTGGTCACCTGGGAAGACCGGCCGATGGCCCGCGCCGAACAGCTAGTGGATTGCCTCTTCGAGGATCTCGAGAACTGGTCCTGCGCCACGGACTCGCCGGGCGTGCGCACAGGCCTGCGCGACGGTCGCGCCTTTCGCGAAATCGACGGCGTACCCGACCCTGCGCGGACCTATGTCGGATCCATGACCTGGTGGTGGACGTGGCTGGACGAGGCCCTGCTGACGCCTGCGGACGATTAACCCTGGACCGCGGCTAGGGCCACGGCCCTGGCGTTTGATCATGCCTTGAGCAACTGTTTTCCGGTCACGGCATCGGGCGCGCCGCAAACCGGGATGCACAGTCCCCGACACGACTATTGGAGTGGGATGTCGAAACCCCGGTCGCGGATCAGACTGACCAACCCATCGCTGGCCAGTTCGAGCCAGGCGACCGCCTGGCGATAGTCGCCGGCCGCCGCATACTTGTGGGCGACCCAGTGCAGGCGCATCGACTCGTCCACCGCGCTACGCATTTCGGCCGAGGTCGCCGGATCGCCTCGCGCCTCACCGAGCAGCAGCTCGACCAGCAGCAGGTGACTGTCGTGGCGGTCCACCTCGTAGGCGTACTCCTCTGCATCGCTGGCGAAGCGCAGTTCTCGCACCAGTGTCTGCCCTCCGCGCAGGCGCACGATCTCACCCTGCAGGGTTACGTAGGCGACCTTCAGCTTGCGCAATCCGTTTTCGATCCTGCCCGCTTCGTGTTCCACCTCGGCGGCCGCGACCCAGGTTGCCACCTGGCTCGATACGTCCGCGGCGGTATCTGCCACCTCATCGCGGATTGCCCGGTAGGCTGCCTGCAGCGCCGTAACGCTCTCCATGAGCGCAGCGTACCGTGCCAGTCTTGAGGCATCTGGCTGGGCCTCGCTTCTGCCAGGCATCGCCAACGAGGTGCTCAGCGCGGGATCGGTCGCGAGCCGGCGGACCACGGTCTGAACCAGCACGTAGGCCTGATCGAGTCGCTCGTAACCCGCCTCCCGGTCACCACCGCGGTACGCGGCGACGGCCTCGGCCTGCACCTCACGGATCAGTTCGAAGGCGCGATCGCTGGCATGGCCGGTGTCGAGACGCCGGCCCGCGTCGAGCAGCGCGGTCACCGTCGCGTCGCGCGTGGAGAAGTCGTAGTGCGCCGCGAGCACGCCGGCGCCAGGAACCAGGGCCAACGACAACCCGAGAACCCCGAGGATGAGCGCGCCTCGCAGATCGAGTGAAGAATGGCGATTCGGTGTGCGCATGGCGACCTCCTGTCTCGCATGCGGGCAAACGGCTGCCTGACAGAGAGTATAGAGAGCCGTCATCCGTCAGACCGTTAGGGGAACTACCGATTTTTCCCCTCGCCGAAGGCGTGTTCATCCAGCGCTCGTTAGGCGCCGCTCGGGAGTGAAGATCTCGCAGCGCCATCGCCACCCAGGACTGTCCAACTGTCCATGCTTAAGCAGTCCGGACAGCTCCAGCATGGACAGACAATAGAGCGGGCATGGACTGTATGAATCAGCTTCAACTCAGGCGGCTGCACTTATCGAAATGCCACCCGGGCCAGCCAAGTCCAGGCGTGGCCCTTTCTCGCGCAGGGTTCAACAGCGACAATCCGGGTCCCTGTTCACGCCAGTGACCCGACACCGTGCTCCAGACCACCGGCCTGCTGCTGCTCGTGACCACCGTGCTCAAGGTGGCGGCCGAGTGGAGCCACAACGACCTGCTGGCCGCCATCGCTGCCGCGGTCGCGGTGGCCTGCCTGATCCTGCTCACCCCGCAGGTCGGCTGGGGGCGACGCCTGTTCGTGGCCATCGCCCTGGCCCTGACCGCGTGGGCCTACGCGGTCCTGCCGGAATGGTCCGATGCGGTCGGCCGGGCGCTCGGCAACATGGCCTTCATCGCCGCGTTCTTCATCGCGCTGGCCACGCTGCGCAACGCCGCGGCCGGCTCGGCTGCAATCGTCCGCTGCGGGCTCTACCTGGCCAACCAGCCCCCCGGTCGCCGCTACCTGGCGCTGACTTTCGGCGGCCACCTGTTCGCGCTGGTGCTGAACTACGGCTCCATCTCGCTGTTCGGCAGCCTGATCGAGCGCAGCCTGCAGGCGGAACCCGATCCGGTGATCCGTCGTATTCGCACCCGGCGCATGCTGCTCGCCATTCAGCGCGGCTTCGTGACCACGCTGACCTGGTGGCCGCTGACCTTCGCGGTCGTGATGTCGCTGGCCGTGGTCCCCGGCAGCCGCTGGGAGGTCGCGCTGCCCTACTGCCTGGTGGCATCGTTCCTGCTCGGCGCGACCGGCTGGGCGCTGGACACGATCTTCAAGCCGCGCAACGTCGTCCCGCCACCGCGTCAGCCGAACCCGCGCGGTGCGTGGAAGACGCTGCTGCCGCTGCTCGGCCTGCTGCTGCTGCTGGTCGCGCTGGTCGGCGGCCTGCAGTTGACCACAGGGCTGCGCACCGTGGCGGTGGTGATGCTAGTGGTGCCACTGATCA
>CBDTVS010000127.1:0-5802 GCA_965364245.1 uncultured Gammaproteobacteria bacterium
TTGATCTGCTCCTGCGGCAGCGCGTGCCGGTCGCGCTCCTTGCCGACGTAGAGCCGCTCCGCGTCGCGCCGGGTCAGGTCGAGCACCGGGGCCGAGACCAGCCGGTCGTAGACCACCACGTCGGCCTGCTGCATCAGGCGCAACGCCTTCGATGACAGCAGGTCCGGGTCGCCGGGGCCGCCGCCGACCAGGTAGACCTCGCCGTCGCCCAACGCGTCCTGCGGCGCGGCCAGGGCGGCCTCCATCATCTTGCGCGCGGCAGGCTCCTGCCCGGCGAGCACGCGCTCGGCGATCGGGCCCTGCAGCACCTTCTCCCAGAAGTTCTTGCGCTCGCGCCCCGCGGCGAAGCGCGCCTTGACCTGGTCCCGGAAACTCTCGACGAAACCGCCGAGACGACCGTAGGCCGACGGGATCAGCTGTTCGAGGCGCATGCGGATCAGGCGCGCCAGCACCGGCGAGGCGCCGCCGGTCGAGACCGCCGCGACCACCGGCGAACGATCGACGATCGAGGGCATGATGAAGCTGCACAGCGCCGGATCGTCGGCCACGTTGACCGGCACGTTCAGTGCGCGTGCGGCGTGCGACACCGCGGCGTTGACCTCGCGATCGTCGGTGGCCGCAAACGCGATCCGGCAGCCGGCCAGGTCGCCGTCGTTGTAGCGCCGCTCGTGGTAAGTCACTTCGCCCTCGGCCACGCGCCGCGCCAGTGCCTGGCAGAGTTCGGGGGCCACCACGGTGACGTGCCCCCCGGCGCGCAGCAGCACGGCGGTCTTGCGCTCGGCGACCTCGCCACCGCCAACCACCAGGCAGCGCTGGTCGCGCAGGTCGAGGAAGATCGGCAGGAAGTCCATGGCTCTGGCGTCGGTCCGGCTTAGTAAACGGGCCTATCAACCTAGCGATTGGCCGCGACGGGCGGCAATACCGCTTTCGGGTTAGGGGCTTGAGAGCACCTCGGTGCCACCCATGTAGGGTCGCAGCGGTTCGGGGATGCGCACCGAGCCGTCCGCCTGCTGACAGTTCTCCAGCACCGCGACCAGCGTGCGCCCGACCGCGAGCCCGGAGCCGTTGAGGGTGTGCAGCAACTCCGGCTTGCCGGTTTCCGGGTTGCGCCAGCGGGCGCGCAGGCGGCGCGCCTGGAATGCCTCGAAGTTGCTGCACGAGGAGATCTCGCGGTAGGCCTGCTGGCCCGGCAGCCACACCTCGATGTCGTAGGTCTTGGCCGACGAGAAACCGAGGTCGCCGGTGCACAGCGTCACCACGCGGTACGGCAAGCCGAGCCGCTGCAGCACCGTCTCGGCGTGACCGGTCAGCGCCTCGAGCGCCGCGTAGGAATCGCCCGGCGGCACCAGCTGCACCAGCTCGACCTTCTCGAACTGGTGCTGGCGGATCAGGCCGCGCGTGTCCTTGCCATAGGAACCCGCCTCGCTGCGGAAGCACGGGGTGTGACAGGCGTACTTGCGTGGCAGTTCGTCGACGATGACATCGCGCGCGAGGTTGGTCACTGGCACCTCGGCGGTCGGGATCAGGTAGAACGGCGGATCGGGCTCGCGATCGACGCGGAACAGGTCGGCCTCGAATTTCGGCAGCTGGCCGGTACCGCGCAGACTGTCGGCGTTGACCAGGTAGGGTACGTAGGTCTCCCGGTAACCGTGCTCGCTGGTGTGCAGGTCGAGCATGAACTGCACCAGCGCGCGCTGCAGCCGCGCCAGGGCGCCGTGCATCACCGCGAACCGGGCCCCGGTCAGCTTGGCCGCGGCCTCGGTGTCGAGCAGGCCGAGTCCCTCGCCGAGGTCGACGTGGTCCTTCGGCTCGAAGTCGAAAGCGGGCGGCTCGCCCCAGCGCCGCACCTCGAGGTTGGCCGACTCGTCGTCGCCCTCGGGGACGTCGCCGTGCGGCACGTTCGGAATGCCGAGCAGAAAGGCCTCCAGTTCGCCCTGCAGGGCATCGAGACGGGCGCTGGCCGCCTTGAGCTCCTCGCCCAGCGTCCCGACCTCGGCCAGCAGGGGCGCGACGTCCTCACCACGCGCCTTGGCCTGGCCGATCGACTTCGAGCGCCGGTTGCGCTCGGCCTGCAGCTCCTCGGTTCGCACCTGCAGTTCACGTCGCTCGTTCTCGAGCGCGGCGAAGGCGCCCTCGTCGAAGCTGAAGCCGCGCCGGGCGAGTCCGGCGACCACCCCGGGCAGGTCGTTGCGAAGGCGTTTCGGGTCAAGCATCGCGTGAGGCTTCCTGTTCCTGTGATGGGAGATCGAGTTGCGCCTGCCAGGTGACGATCGGGCCGGGCGGCAGCCACTTGCGGAGCTGGACCAGGATCGCCTCGACCCGCTCCGGGGCGTCGAAGAACTCGACCACCAGTGGCAAATCGGCCGCAAGATCGACCAGGTGCGCACTGTGCACGTGGCCCGAGGGGCCGAAACCGGCCACGGCGCGGAACGCGGTCAGGCCGCGTACCTTCTCCACGCTGCGCAGGTGCTCGACCAGGCGGTCGAGATGCGCCTCGCGCTCGGTGAGGTAGACACGTGCGACGGTGATGGGGATGCGGTTCACAGCGATCTCCCGATCCAGAGCCCCGCCCAGCAGGCGGCAAGGCAGGTGACGACGCTGGCGACGACGTTGAGCAGCGCGCGCAGCGGCGCGCCCTCCTCGACCAGCACCAGGGTTTCGATGGCGAACGACGAGAAGGTCGTGAACGCGCCGAGCAGCCCGACCAGCAGGGCCAGGCGCCACTCGGGAGCGAGCGCCGAGCGCTCCAGCAGCAGCACGTAGAGCAGGCCCATCGCGAGGCTGCCGGTGACGTTGACCGTCAGCGTGCCGTACGGGAACCCGCGCCCGAGGAGACCGTGCACGCCGAGCGACACGCCGTAGCGCAGCAGTGCGCCGAGCGCACCTCCCGCCGCGACCGCGAGCAGCTGGGTCACGCACCCTCCTCCGCGTCACGCGCCTCGGCATCCCTGCGGCGCAGTTCCGCGAGCTTGTCGCCGATCTGCTTCTCGAGGCCGCGCGGCACCGGTCGGTAGTAGCGCACCGGCTGCATCATCTCGGGGAAGTAGCTCTCCCCGGCCGCGTAACCGTCCGGCTCGTCGTGGGCGTAGCGGTACTTGCGACCGTAGCCGAGTTCCTTCATCAACTTGGTCGGCGCGTTGCGCAGGTGCAGCGGCACCTCGAGCGAGCCGAGGTTCTCGGCATCCCTGCGCGCCGCACCGAACGCGCTGTAGACCGCGTTGCTCTTCGCCGCGCACGCCATGTAGGCGATCGCCTGGGCGAGCGCCAGCTCGCCCTCGGGGCTGCCGAGTCGCTCGACCACGTCCCACGCATCGAGGGCGATGGCCAACGCCCGGGGGTCGGCATTGCCGATGTCCTCGCTGGCCATGCGCACCGCGCGCCGTGCCACGTAGAGCGGGTCGCAGCCACCGTCGAGCATGCGCGCCAGCCAGTAGAGCGCGGCGTCGGGTGACGAGCCCCGCACCGCCTTGTGCAGCGCCGAGATCTGGTCGTAGAACGCCTCGCCGCCCTTGTCGAAGCGCCGCAGTGCAGCGCCACCGGCCACCTCGCCGAGCAGCGCGTCGTCGATGGTGCCGCCCTCACCGGCCAGGTCGGCCGTGATCTCGAGCAGGTTCAGCGCGCGCCGCGCATCGCCGTCGGCCAGTTCGGCGAGGCGCTGACGCACCGGCTCGGCCATCTCGAGCTGCAGTGCGCCGAGACCATGTTCCGCATCGGCCAGTGCGCGGTCGATCACGCCGCGCACGTCGTCGGCGTCGAGCGCCTTCAGTACGTAGGTCCGCGCGCGCGACAGCAGCGCGTTGTTGAGCTCGAACGACGGGTTCTCGGTGGTCGCACCGATGAAGATGAAGGTGCCGTCCTCGACGTGCGGCAGAAACGCGTCCTGCTGCGACTTGTTGAAACGGTGCACCTCGTCGACGAACAGCAGTGTCGCGCGGCCGTCCACGCTGCGCGTCGCCCGCGCGGCATCGACCGCGGCGCGAATCTCCTTGACCCCGGAAAGGACCGCCGAGATCTGTACGAAACGTGCGTTGCAGTAGCTCGCGACCAGCTTGGCCAGCGTGGTCTTGCCGGTCCCGGGAGGTCCCCACAGCACCATCGAGTGCAGCCGGCCGGAGGCGATCGCCCGGCGCAGCGGCTTGTCCGGACCGACCAGATGCGCCTGGCCGGCGAACTCTTCGAGGGTCGTCGGGCGCATGCGGTCGGCCAGCGGCCGGGCGTCGCCGGCGGCATCAACACCCGTCGGCGTCTGCTCGGTGCGGACGAACAGGCTGCCCTGGTCCGGGTCACTCGCCAAGGACGTCGACCCCGGGCGGCGGCTGGAAGGTGAATATATTAGAATCAATATCAGTATTTATTTCTAAACTACTGAAATTAATTATTGTTTCGAAGCCAAGGTTGTCATTCATGACCATCGAGGCGAGCCGTCCGTCCGTGAACCCGAACCGCACCCGGCTGAACTCCTCCTCGCCGCCGAGGGGCCGCACCTCGACCCAGGCGACCTCGTCACCGGTGGCGCCGGTCTCGATGATCGTGAAATGGGCATCGAGGTCGAGCCCGCCACTGAGTAGGCGGGCCGGCGAGTTGCCCAGCGCTTCCGCCTGGGGACGGACCGTCGCCTGGGCGAGATCGGGATCGTAGATCCAGAGCCGCTCGCCGTCGGCGAGGATCAGCTGCTCGTAGGGAGTCTCGTAGTCCCAGCGGAAACGGCCCGGACGGACCAGGCGCAGCCGCCCGCTGGCCCGCTCGGGGGCCGCGCCCTGCTCGCCGACACGCTCCTGGACGAAGCGCGCCTCCAGGGTCCGGGTCTCGGCGAGGAACGCGCGCAGCTGCTGACCGGCCTCCGCGGCATGCCCGGCGGCCGGCATCAGCAGGCTGACCAGCAGTGGCAGCAGGCGCCGCACGGTCAGCCCTTGGGCGGCGGCGGCACGAGCACCTCGCGCTGGCCGTTGGCCTCCAGCGGGCCGACCACCCCGGCCAGTTCCATCGCCTCGACCATGCGCGCGGCGCGGTTGTAGCCGACCTTCAGACGCCGCTGGATGCCGGAGACCGACGCACGGCGCGTCTCGGCGACGATCGCGACCGCCTCGTCGTAGAGCGGGTCGCTCTCGGCGTCGCCGCCGTTGCCGCCGGCGCCGTTGTCGCCAGGCAGGCCGGGCACGTCGTGGCTGCCGTCGGTGATGCCGTCGATGAACACCGGCTCACCGAGGGTGCGCAGGTGGCGCACGACCTTGTGCACCTCGTCGTCGGCGACGAACGCGCCGTGCACGCGGTGCGGGATGCCGCTGCCGGGCGGCAGGTAGAGCATGTCGCCCTGGCCGAGCAGCTGCTCGGCCCCCTGCTGGTCGAGGATGGTGCGCGAGTCGACGCGCGACGAGACCTGGAAGGCGATGCGTGACGGGATGTTGGCCTTGATCAGGCCGGTGATGACGTCGACCGAAGGGCGCTGGGTGGCGAGGATCAGGTGGATGCCGGCCGCGCGCGCCTTCTGCGCCAGACGTGCGATCAGCTCCTCGACCTTCTTGCCGACGACCATCATCAGGTCGGCGAACTCGTCGACGACGACCACCACGTACGGCAGCGACTCGAGGTCGGGCGGCTCCTCGTCCGGGTACTCGGCCTGGTTGAACAGCGGGTCGGGGAGCGGCGTGCCCTTGGCCGCCGCCTCCTTCACCTTGCGGTTGTAACCGGCGATGTTGCGCACCCCGAGCGAGGCCATCAGCCGATAGCGGCGCTCCATCTCGGCGACACACCAGCGCAGCGCGTTGCCCGCCTCCTTCATGTCGGTGACCACCGGCGCGAGCA
>CBDTVS010000128.1:0-5759 GCA_965364245.1 uncultured Gammaproteobacteria bacterium
TGCTCAACGCCTTCGTGTTCCAGCCCCTGGACATGCTCACCCTGCTCGGCTTCGTGATCCTGATCGGCATCGTCGTGAACAACGCGATCCTGATCGTGCACCAGACGCTGTATCACCTGCGCGACGACGCGATGAGCGCCGAGATGGCGATCGACACCGCGACGCGCAACCGCATCCGCCCGATCTTCATGTCCACGCTGACCAGCGTGTTCGGCATGCTGCCGCTGGTGCTGTTCCCGGGCGCCGGCTCCGAGCTCTACCGCGGCCTCGGCACCGTGGTGATCGGCGGCCTGTCGCTGTCGGCAGTGCTGACCCTGCTGATCGTGCCGCCGATGCTCGGGTTGCTGATGCCCGCGCTCGAGGCGCGCCACGACGCGCATCGCGGCTGAACCACAGCCGCAGACAGACGAATCGCCCCTCTGCGATCTCTCGACTCTCAAGAGACACATTGGTGCTATGATGTTTATGCACTTATGTGCATTGCATGGAGACGGGCTATGAGCAGGCTGACCATTTCGCTGGATGATTCCCTGCATCGGGCTCTGAAGGAAACGGCTGCCAGGCAAGGCCGCTCGATCGGCAAGATCATCGAGGAGAGTCTGGTGATGCGCGGGATCAAGCCCGTGGAGAATGCCCGGCAGCTGGTCGCGCGCGCACGACGGAATGCGGGCTGCAGTGAAGACGAGGCCATGCGGCTTGCAATCGATACAACCCGCAACGCGCGCAAGGGATGAGCTCGCGCCTGTTCGTCATCGATACCAACGTACTGGTTGCCGGGCTGATCAGTTCGCAGCCCTCGAGTCCTACGGTCCGTATTCTCGATGCGATGCTTGATGGGCGGCTGCTGTTTCTGCTCTCACCCGAACTGTTGCGCGAGTATCGGCTGGTCTTGCTGCGTCCGGGATTGGCGCGCCTGCACGGTCTCGACGAACAGCAGATCGATACCATCCTTACCGAGTTGACTGCGAACGCGCTCTGGCGGGAACCGGAGCAGGATCGCGCCGAGTCGGCGCCCGATCCGGGTGACGATCACCTCTGGGCGTTGCTGGCCAACGAAAGCGAAGCGATCCTGGTCACCGGTGACCGCCTGCTGCTCGAACAACCCCGCTCAAAAGGCGCGGTCATCACGGCATCGGCCTGCGCGGTGTTGCTAGACTGACTGGGCCGCACCTGACGCCAGTCAGGACCGCTGGAAACAGCCCGGCCCCACCGGATATCAGGCCGGCGACGCCTCTCAATCGCTTGCTGATCGCCGCTCCACCCCAACCTCGACGATGCGCAACCGCCAGCTCCGGTACCAGCGCTCACGTCCCAGCCGCTGCGCCTCCCGATGCTCGGGATGCTCGCCCCAGGCCCGTACGGCCTCGCGATCACGCCAGTACGAAACGGTGATTCCGCGACCGCCCTCGCGCACCGACTCGACGCCGAGGAACCCGGGCTGGCTACGGGCCAGTTCGAGCATGCGTGCGGCCATTGCCTCGTAACCGTCGAGGTCGTCGGACTGCTCGGTGGTGAAGATCACCGCCACGTAGGGCGGCTCGGGGGTCGCGGTGGGAAACGGATCGCTCAAGGACGTGGCGCCGGGCCGCGATGACACGCGACCCGGCGCCCCGGATTCAGGCCGGTGAGGAGCTGGGCGCCCCGTCAGATTTTGCTGCCCCACTGCCCTGGACCTCGTCGGCGTCAATCGCCTGGTCCTTGACCGTCTCGTACCAGAGGTCGTGGTGCTGCGCGGCCCAGTTGGTGTCGACGTGGCCGTTGACCATGCCTTCTAGCGCACCCTCGGTGCCGAGGGTGGCGATGTAGATGTGGCCAAGCATCATCGCACCGACGATCAGGCCGCTGATGCCGTGCAGGTAGAGCATGTTCTGCATCGTCTCGCGGGTCTGGTCGAACTGCGGGAAGTTCAGCACCATGCCGGTCACGACGATCAGGCCGCCGGCCAGCGCGACGATCCAGAACCACACCTTTTCGCCACCGTTGAGGAACTCGGCGTGCGGATGCCCCTTGCCGACCAGGCCGCCGCCCTTGGCGAACCAGGCGAAGTCGATGCCCTTCGGGATGTTGTCCTTGAGCCAGGCGACGACCATCACCACCATGCCGACGAACAGCAGCGGGCCGAGGTAGTTGTGGCCGTTCTTGGAGAGCATCGCCAGCGTGCCGAACGCCTCTTTGCCGATCAGCGGGATCAGCAGCGGCTTGCCGTAGAGGATGATCAGGCCGGTGATCAGCTGGATGATGAACAGCACCGCGACCCACCAGTGGATCACGCGGTTGCTCAGCGACCAGCGCTCGACCACCTTTCCCGAGCGCCCCTTGTCCAGGCGCACGGTGCCGCGCGCGAGGTAGAACAGCACCACCGCACCCGCGAAGATCGCGAACGACCAGGCGCCGATCTTCATGATCTCTTCGTTGCGCTGGAACTGCCAGGCGGTGCCGCTGGCATTGATCAGGTTGCTCTCGTTGCCCGGCGCCGAGGCCGAGTAGCCTGCCTCGCCCTGGCGCAGCGTGCGCCAGTAGTCGGCAGCGATCTCACCCGAGCCGGGCGGCGCGGCCACCGGGCGCTGGGCCATCGAACGCTGCTCCTGGGCCAGCGCCGCGCCGCTGGAACAGAGCATCAGCAGGAAGATGGAGAGCAGGCCGATTCCCTTCAGCCGCCTGGTGATCGTTGCAATGGGAATCATTCGCATTTCGGTTCACCTGCTCGCAAGGACCTGCCGACGCCGGCCGGCCGGTCTGGTGATGGTCGGTGAATGAGGTGGTGCCCCGCCGGACGGCGGGGCACCACCGTGGGCCTCGCTACTTCGCTTCGCCGCGGGTCTGCTCGCGCTGGCGACGACCGTAGGCCAGATCCCAACCCCAGGCCCCGGCACCCGAACCGCGCCACACGACGCGCTCGCGGTAGATGTCGGAGACATCGTTGGCATCGCCGGCGATCAGCGCCTTGGTGGCGCACATCTCGGCGCAGGAGGGCAGCTTGCCCTCGGCGAGACGGTTGGAGCCGTACTTGCGCTTCTCGTCGATCGAGCCGACCTCCTCCGGACCGCCGGCACAGAAGGTGCACTTGTCCATCTTGCCGCGCGAACCGAACGAGCTCTGCGACGGGAACTGCGGTGCCCCGAACGGGCAGGCGAAGAAGCAGTAGCCGCAGCCGATGCAGATGTCCTTGTCGTGCAGCACCACACCGTCGTTGGTCTGGTAGATGGTGTCGACCGGGCAGACCGCGATGCACGGCGCGTCCGAGCAGTGCATGCAGGCGACCGAGATCGAGCGCTCGCCCTCCTGGCCGTCGTTGATGGTTACGACCCGCCGACGATTGATGCCCCAGGGGACCTCGTTCTCGTTCTTGCAGGCCGTCACGCAACCGTTGCACTCGATGCAGCGGTCGGTATCACAGAGAAATCTCATGCGTGCCATGGGTCAATCCTCCTCAGGCAGCCTTGATCCGACACAGGGAGCACTTGCTCTCCTGCATCTGGGTCACGGAGTCGTAGCCGTAGGTCATGACGGTGTTGGCCGCCTCACCCAGCACGTAGGGGTCCGCCCCCGGTGGGTACTTGCTCCGCAGATCCTCGCCCTGCATGTGCCCGGCGAAGTGGAACGGCAGGAACACCACCCCGGGTGCCACGCGCCGGGTGACCAGGGCCTTGACCTTGATCCGGGCGCCCTCCGGGCCCTCGACCCAGAGCATGCCGCCGTCACGGACGCCGGCGTTGTTGGCATCCGACGGATGGATCTCGGCGAACATGTCCTGCTGCAGCTCGGCCAGCCACGGGTTCGAACGCGACTCGTCGCCACCGCCCTCGTACTCGACCAGGCGCCCGCTGGTCAGAATCAGCGGGAAGTCCTTGGAGTAGTCCTTGTCCTGGATCGACTTGTAGAGCGTCGGCAGGCGGTAGTGGGACTTGCGGTCCTCGTAGGTCGGGTACTTCTCGACCAGGTCGCGCCGCGAGGTGTAGAGCGGCTCGCGGTGCAGCGGCACCGGGTCGGGGAAGGTCCCGACCATTGCCCGGGCCCGGGCGTTGCCGAAGGGCGCACAGCCGTGCTTGATGGCGACGCGCTGGATGCCGCCGGAAAGGTCGGTCTTCCAGTTCTTGCCCTCGGCAGCCTGCTTCTCGGCATCGGTCAGGTCGTCCCACCAGCCGAGCTTCTTCAGCATGTCGGCGGTGAACTCGGGATGGCCATCCTTGAGCTCGTTGCCCGCCGGGTAGGAGCCGTCGGCCAGCAGGTTGACGCCGTTGCGCTCGACACCGAAGCGGGCACGGAAGTTGAGGCCACCCTCGGCCACCGGTTTGCTCGGATCGTAGAGGATCGGCGTCCCCGGGTGCTTCATCTCCGGCGTGCCCCAGCACGGCCACGGCATCCCGTAGTAGTCGCCGCTGGCCGGCCCGCCCTCGGCGAGCAGGGTGTCGAAGTTGAAGGTGCCCCAGTTCTGCTGGTGCGCCTTGAGCCGCTCGGGACTCTGGCCCGTGTAGCCGATCGTCCACATGCCCTTGTTGAACTCGCGGGTGATGTCCTCGACGTTCGGTTCGTCCCCATTGACCGCCACGTTCGCGGTGAGCTGTTCGGCGAAGCCGAGCTTCTTGGCGAACTTGTACATGATGGTGTGATCGGGCAGCGACTCGAACAGCGGGTCGATGACCTTGTCACGCCACTGCAGCGAGCGGTTCGATGCCGTCACCGAGCCGTAGGTCTCGAACTGCGTACACGCCGGCAGCAGGTAGACGCCGTCGGAACGGGTGTGCATGACCGCACTCGCCGTCGGGTACGGGTCGATGATCACCATCAGGTCGAGCTTGTTCATCGCCTCGACCATCTCGGTACCGCGCGTCTGGCTGTTCGGCGCGTGGCCCCAGAACACCATCGCACGCAGGTTGTCACGCTGGGCGATGTTGTTCTTGTCCTCGAGCACGCCGTCGATCCAGCGCGAGACCGGGATACCGCTGGCGTTCATGTTGGCCAGCGGCTTCTTGTCGCCGGCGGCACTGTCGTCCTCATCACCGAAGAACTCGCCCGGCTTCTCTTCCTTGTCGAAGCGGCCCGCGAGCCATTCGTAGTCGACACCCCAGACCCCGGCCCAGTGCTTCCACGCACCTGCCGACAGGCCGTAGTAACCCGGCAGCGAATGGCTGAGCACGCAGAAGTCGGTCGCGCCCTGGACGTTGTCGTGGCCGCGGAAGATGTTGGCCCCGCCGCCGGACACGCCCATGTTGCCCAGCGCAAGCTGCAGGATGCAGTAGGCGCGGGTATTGTTGTTGCCGTTGGTGTGCTGGGTGCCACCCATGCACCAGACGATGGTGCCGGGCCGGTTCTCGGCCAGCGTGCGCGCGACGCGCTCCATCTGCGAACCCTTGACGCCGACGACGCTCTCGACCTCGTCAGGCGTCCACTTCGCGACCTCCTTGCGCACGTCATCGAGGCCGTAGACACGCTGGGCGATGAACTTCTTGTCTTCCCAGCCGTTCTCGAAGATGTGCCAGAGCAGGCCGTTGATGAACGCGACGTCGGTGCCCGGGCGGATGCGCACGTACTCGGTGCCCTTCGCCGCGGTGCGCGTGAAGCGCGGGTCGACGACGATCAGCGCGGCGTTGTTGCGCTCCTTGGCCTGCAGGATGTGCTGCATCGCCACCGGATGCGCCTCGGCCGGGTTCGATCCGATCAGGATCATCGCCTTCGAGAAGTGCATGTCGTTGTAGGAGTTGGTCATCGCGCCGTAGCCCCAGGTGTTCGCGACACCCGCCACCGTCGTGGAGTGGCAG
>CBDTVS010000129.1:0-5736 GCA_965364245.1 uncultured Gammaproteobacteria bacterium
GCTCGACCTGCACCCGGGTGTTCATCTCGATGAAGTAGAACTCGCCGTTCTCGTACAGGAACTCGAAGGTGCCGGCGCCGCGGTAGCCGATCTGCCGGCACGCCTCGGCGCAGCGTTCGCCGATGCGCTGCCGGGTCGCGGCGTCGATGCCCGGCGCCGGCGCCTCCTCGACCACCTTCTGGTGGCGGCGCTGCATCGAGCAGTCGCGCTCGCCGAGGTGGATGGCGTTGCCGTGCTCGTCGGCGAGCACCTGGAACTCGATGTGGCGCGGGTTGCCGAGGAACTTCTCCATGTAGACGACGTCGCTGCCGAACGCCGCGGACGCCTCGCTGCGTGTCAGTGCAATGGCATCGAGCAGGGTCGCCGGGGTGTGCACCACGCGCATGCCGCGCCCGCCGCCGCCGGCCGCGGCCTTGATCAGCACCGGGTAGCCGATCTCCTTGGCGAGTTCGAGGCTGACCTGGTCTTCGTTGCCGAGCGGGCCGCCCGAGCCGGGCACGCACGGCACCCCGGCTGCGTTCATCGCGTCGATGGCGGCGATCTTGTCGCCCATCAGGCGGATGGTGTCGGGACGCGGGCCGACGAACGTGAAGCCGCTGCGCTCGACCTGCTCGGCGAAGTCGGCATTCTCGGCCAGGAAGCCGTAACCGGGGTGGATCGCGTTGGCGTCGGTGACCTCGGCCGCGCTGATGATCGCCGGGATGTTGAGGTAGCTCGCACTGGCCGCGGGTGGGCCGATGCAGACCGCCTCGTCGGCGAGCAGCACGTGCTTGAGATCGCGGTCGGCGGTCGAGTGGACCGCGACGGTGCCGATGCCGAGCTCGTGGCAGGCGCGGAGGATGCGCAGCGCGATCTCGCCGCGGTTGGCTATGACAAGCTTGTCGAACATGGTGGTGGTCAGCTGATGACGAACAGCGGTTCCCCGTACTCGACCGGTTGGCCGTTCTCGATCAGGATCGCGCTGACCACCCCGGCCCGGTCGGCCTCGATCTGGTTCATCATCTTCATCGCCTCGATGATGCACAGCGTGTCACCGGCGCCGACCTGCTGCCCGACCTCGACGAACGGCTTGGTGTCCGGGCCCGAGGCGCGATAGAAGGTGCCGACCATCGGCGCGTTGACGGTGTGGCCCTCGACGGCTTCGGGCGCGCTGCTGCCCGCGGGCTCGCCGGGGGCGGCGCGTGGCGCCTCGGCGGGCACGGCCGGTGCGCTGTGGAACTGGGGTGCCGGTGCGAACTGCGACTGCTGGCTGATGCGTACCGACTCCTCGCCCTCCTTGATCTCGATCTCGGCGATGCCGGACTCCTTGAGGAGTTCGATCAGCTTCTTGACCTTGCGGATGTCCATGGGTTCGGAAGTCTCCGTGTCTCAGGCGCCGTTGGCGTGACGCATCGCCGCCTGCAGCGCCAGCTCGTAGCCGTGCGCGCCGAGGCCGGCGATGGTGCCGAGCGCGATGTCCGCGAAGTAGGACGTGCGTCGGTACTCCTCGCGGGCGTGAACGTTGGAAAGGTGAATCTCGATGAACGGCACCGCGGCGGCGAGCAGGGCGTCGCGCAACGCGATGCTGGTGTGGGTGAAGGCGCCGGGGTTGAACAGGATGCACGCCGTGCCGTCGTCGCGCGCCGCGTGGATGCGCTCGATCAGCTCGTGCTCGGCGTTGCTCTGGAAATGGTCGAGCGTGTGCCCGGCATCGCCGGCCAGCTGCTCGAGCCGGGCGACGATGTCCGGCAGGGTCTCGTAGCCGTACCGTTCCGGTTCGCGGGTCCCGAGGAGGTTCAGGTTGGGACCGTTCAGGAGGAGGATCCGCGCCACGATTGCACCTGGGTTTGAGTTGTTACTTGGCTGCCGTTTAGCCCACTTTAGGGGAACTTGACTGCCAGATCGGCGCATTTATCCAGTCGCCACCGACCGCGCTATTGTGCACCGCGGTCGCTACGCTGTCCAGCGTTCAGTTCAGCGCGGCGTCGATCTGGCGGGTGAAATCGGCCGGGCCCATGAAGCCCATGACGCGGTAGCCGCGTCGCTCGAGGCCGTCGCGGCCGAAGAACATGATGGTCGGTGGGCCGATCAGCCCGAACTCGCGCAGCAGCGCCTGGTCGACGTCGTCGTTGTCGGTGACGTCGGCCTGCAGCAGTTGGGTGTCGGCGAGCGCGGCCTGCACCCCGGCATCGCTGAAGGTCTCGCGTTCCATCTCCTTGCAGGTGACGCACCAGTCGGCATAGAAGTCGAGCATCACGCCGCGGCCCTGCGCACTCGCTCGGGCCACCTCGCGCTCGAGATCGGCGACGCTCTTGATGCGCTGGAAGTGCAGTTCCGAGGCCTGCAGCGTACCGGCCTGCACCGCGCTGCCCTGGACCAGGCCGACCCCGCGCAGCGGCTGGAACACGTCGCGTCCGCCGCCCGCGGCACCCACCAGCAGCACCGCACCGTAGAGCAGCATCACCAGGCCGGCACCCTTCCAGAGGCGTCGCCAGCCGCTGCCTCCCGGCGGCAGGCTGTCGAGGGCGCCGAGGTAGATCGCCGAGACGATCAGCAGGGCTGCCCACATCGCCATCGTCAGCGGCGCCGGCAGGATGCGTTCGAGCATCCAGATCGCCACCCCGATCAGCAGCACGCCGAACACCGCCTTGATGGCGTCCATCCATGCGCCCGCCTTGGGCAGCAGCTTGCCGGCCGAGGTGCCGATCAGCAGCAGCGGCGCACCCATGCCGAGGCTCAGCGCGAACAGCGCCATGCCGCCGAGCACCGCGTCGCCGGTCTGGCCGATGTAGATCAGCGCACCGGCCAGCGGTGCGGCGACGCACGGGCCGACGATCAGCGCCGACAGGAAGCCCATCACCGCGACGCCGGTCAGCGAGCCGCTCTTCTGCTGGTTGCTCGCGGCGCTGATGCGGCTCTGCGCCCAGTTCGGCACCTGCAGGTCGTAGAGGCCGAACATCGACAGCGACAGCACCACGAACAGCGCGGCGAAGCTGCCGAGGATCCACGGATTCTGGAACGTGGCCTGCAGGTTGCTGCCGAACAGCCCGGCGAGCACGCCGGCGACGGTGTAGGTGAGCGCCATCGCGAGCACGTAGACCAGCGACAGCACGAAGGCGCGCTGCGTGGTCACCTTGGTGCCGTGGCCGACGATGATGCCCGACAGGATCGGGATCATCGGGAACACGCACGGCGTGAAGGCGAGCAGCAGGCCGAAGCCGAAGAAGCTGAGGACGGTCAGCAGGCTGGCGCCACTGGCCAGGCTGGCCGCGATGCTGTCCTGTTCGCTGAGCGAGGTGGCGGGTGTGGCCGGCGGTGTGGCGGCGGGCGCCGCCGCGGCCGGCGGGACCAGCGCATCGAGCAGCGGCAGGTTGACGGTCAGCTGCTGCTTCTGCGGCGGGTAGCAGATGCCGCCGTCGGCGCAGCCCTGGTAGCCGGCGGTGAAGGTCAGCGTGCCGGCTGCGGTGTCGTCTCGTTCGAGCGGAACACGTGCGACCACCTCGTCGACGTGGATCTCCATCTCGCCGAAGTAGGCGTCGTTCTTGATCTTGCCCCTGGGCAGTTCGGGTCGGCCGAGCCTCGGGTCGGCGGCCTCGCTGCTGAACTTGAACTTGTCGCGGTAGAGGTAGTAGCCCTCGGCGATCTCCCAGCGCGCGAGAAGGGCGTCGCCCTCCGGGCTGACCTCGGCGCTCAGCACGAACGCCTGGTCGGGTTCGAGGAATTCCGGTTGAGAGGCGCCGAAACCGAGCTTCTGCCCTAGCGAGGCGAGGGCGCCGATGCCGCTGCTGCCACCGCTCCCCGCGCCGCCGGTCGCCGCGACCGGCAGCGCGACGTCGATTCGCCGGGTCTCCGGCGGGTAGCAAATGCCGATGTCGGCGCAGCCCTGCGCCTTGAGGTCGAGCGCGAGGGTGTCGTTCGCCACGCGGCCCTGGTAGGGCACGCGGATCGTCACGTCGCCGCGGTAGACCGCCATCTTGCCGAAGAAGGCGTCGTCCTTGACCTCGGTCGGCATCGGCAGGGCCGGCTCGCCGAGCGTGACCCCTCCGCTGGCGCTGACGAAGCCGAGCTTGTCGCGGTAGAGGTAGTGGCCGTCGGCGATGCGCCAGGTCACTTCGAGGTGGTCGGCCGTCGCGCTGACCGATGCCCGGTACGCTTCGGCCGGCGTGAGCAGCTCGGGCTCGCCGCCCTGCAGGAAGGCGGGTGCCGCGAGCGCTTGGGCCGCCGACAGCAGCAGGCCGGCGAGCAGGCCGTTGAGTATGGCTTTCATTCAGTCCCCGTCCAGCGTGCGGTCGATCCACGCCAGGTAACCGTCAAGTCCTTGATTCACTGAGACTGCGACCACCTCGGGAAGTTCGTAGGGGTGGTGCTCGACCAGCGCTGCCTCGAGCGCCGGGTAGCGGTCGGCACGGCTCTTGGCCAGCAGCAGCACCTCGCTGTCGCGTTCGACGGCCCCCTTCCAGCGGTACATCGAGGTCAGGCCGGGCAGGATGTTGACACACGCCGCGAGCCGTTGCTCGATCAGCAGCGCTGCCAGCCGCTCGGCGGTCGCCGCGTCGGGGCAGGTGCTCAGCACCAGCAGGTGATCGTCCATGGGGTCTCGCTCCGCTCCGTGACAGCCCGGCGCGCCACGGGGTATAAAAGGTTATCCCGCCGTGCCCACCCTTGTCATCGATTGCGGCACGGCCGACAAAGCACCCGGAGTCACGTCTCTTGAACCCTTTCGGCACGCTGCTGCTGCTGTTCCTCGTCGTCCCGCTGGCCGAGATCTACCTGCTGATCCAGGCGGGTGGCGCGATCGGCGCGCTCAACACCGTCGCGCTGGTCGTCTTCACCGCGGTGGTCGGGGCCTGGCTGCTGCGCCTGCAGGGATTGGCCACGCTGCGCCGCGTGCAGCAGAGCCTCGAGCAGGGCGAGTTGCCGGAGACCGCGCTGGTCGAGGGGGTGTTGCTGCTGCTTGCGGGCGCGCTGCTGCTGACCCCGGGCTTCCTGACCGACGTGGTCGGTTTCGTGCTGCTGGTTCCGGGCTCACGGGTGGCCGTGGCGCGGGCGGTGATCGCGCGCGGCGTGCTGCGGGCACAGTCGCATGCCGCGCAGGAGCGGCAACCGCACGGTCAGGCTGGCGGGCGGGTGATCGAGGGCGAGGCCGAGCGCGAGCCCGACGGGCGCTGAGTGTCCATTACAACTTCAGGCTGCGTGCAAGCTTGGCCCTCAAGTCATTTGATATGCAGCAGGTTTGGCGTAGCATGGCGCCAGTGTGGCGCGCGTTTCGCGCTGGCCTGAATTGGTCGAGGGACCCCTACATGAAAAAGTTCGCCGTGCTGTTGGCCGTGCTGGTCTGCTTTGCTGCGCCGATCGAAACCTTTGCCGCGAGTGAGTACAACCGCTTCAAGGTCAAGCGGATCATCAGCAAGAGCAAGTGCTTCAAGTGCCACGCCATCGAGCGTCAGAAGGTGGGGCCGGCCTACATCAACGTCTCGCAGAAGTTCGGTGAAGATCCCGACGGTCGCCAGAAGATCTACACCCACCTGACCACCAGCCCGGAGGTCGAGGTCGAGGGCAAGATGGAGAACCATGTCAATCTAAAGGCCGGTGGTGATGAAGACATCAATGAGGTCATCTCTTGGCTGCTCTCACTCAGGGAAATACCCAAGTACCAGAAATACCTCACGGAGACTAACCCCGCTGTAGAAAGTGCCGCAGACAAAGCGAGCGCCCCTGCAAGTGCCCCGGCTAAAGCGAGCGCCCCTGCAAGTGCCC
>CBDTVS010000130.1:0-5733 GCA_965364245.1 uncultured Gammaproteobacteria bacterium
GGATTTGGGCGGGTCGTGGCGCAGGCGGGTGCGCAGGGTCGAGGATAGCGCGTCACCGCGTCGTTGTAGGCGTACTGATCGCGGACGGCGTGTAATCCAAGGATTACAGGAACATGCGGCATCCTGCCAATTGTCGCGACCGCGGAGCGTCACTAAGATGATAACCATAAGAATAGAAGGTGAATGCGGGTGGGTAGTCCGGATCCCCGGGACAGGGGCAGGGCGTCACCGGCAGGCGCAGGGGGTGGGCAGGCCATGGCCAACGGCAAGACCAGACTCAGGAACGAACAGGGCAGCGAGTACCAGGCCGAGCGGGGCTTCTGGGCCAGGGCGCTGGTGCTGGCGCACGACTACGGCTGGCGGCCTGAGTTGCTGCGCATGAGCTATCTGGCACCTAACACGGTGATCTCCGCCGAGGACGCGCGGAACATGCGCTCGGCGCTGGACCGCCTGTTCGAAAGGGCGCTGCGCGATCCTTCCAGCGTGTTCCCGATCCCGGTCGACATCGGTGAGCTGGATCGGCTGCGCCAGTTCATCGCGCGCGGCGAGATCGGCGTCGCCGACTGAGTCGGCGCGGCCCCCACTCACCTTTCCCACCTCCGGGTGCTGGCGTAAGCTGACCGGTACCGGCCACGCGAGCCGGCGCGGCCGCGCGGCGATCCTGGAGGGGCGGAATGGACGAGCAGACACGGGACGCCGGCCCCTGGGCGGTCTCCGCGCGGGAATTTCCGCGCCACGCTGACCCGCGTGCAAGGCTGCTCTTCCTGCTGCGCTACGCCATCCTCGCCCCGTCCACGCACAACACGCAGCCGTGGCGGTTCACGGTCGCCCCGGAACGTGTCCTGGTGTTCCGCGACCGCTCGCGCTGGCTGCAGGTGGCCGATCCGTCGCAGCGCGAGCTGCACGTCAGCGTCGGCTGCGCGCTCGAGAACCTGCTGATCGCGGCGCGCGCCTTCGGCTACCAGCCCGAGGTGACGCACTTCCCGCACCATCTCGGCGCCGACTGCGTGGCGTCGGTGCTGTTGCATCCACCGGGTGCACTGGCCAGCCCGAAGGGCGGGTTGCTCGACGCGATCACCCGTCGCCAGACCAGCCGCCGGCCGTTCCGGCCACGCGCGGTGCCGGCCGACGACCTGCGCCGGCTGCAGGCGGTGTGCGGCGATCGGCAGGTGATGCTCTACCTGACCGACGATACCGGCGTGAAGCAGCGCCTCGAGCTGCTGGTGGCCGAGGCCGATGCGCGACTGTTCGCGGAACCGGCCTACCGCGAGGAGCTCGCCCACTGGATCGGCGACGGGGCGTTCGGCACCTCCTGGCTGCTCTCCAAGCTCGGCCAGGTCGCGGTCACCTACCTCAACGTCGGTGCCCGGACCGCGAAGCACGACTCCGAGCTGATGCACAGCGCGCCCGAGATCGGGATCATCGCGACGCACGACGACGACCGCGCCAGCCAGGTGCGCGCCGGCCAGCAGTTCCAGCGACTCTGCCTGCAGGCCGAGCTGGCCGGGCTCGGCGTGCAGCCGATGAGCCAGCTCTGCCAGGTGGAGCACATCCGCGGACAGCTCGGGCGCTATTTCCCGGCACCGGATGCGCGGGCCCAGCTGGTGTTCCGCATCGGTTACGCGGATGCCGGGGAGCAGCCGATGCCCCGCCGGGCGCTGGAGGAGGTGGTCGGCTGAGGCCGCACCCACCCCGTTCGGATCCGTGAGCGCAACGGTCGATGTCTGCCTGCCCGGTCTGCCCGACTGCTGGGAGAGCTGCGGCAACTGCAGCGACGGTGAGCTGAGCGTGGTCGAGGTGCTGGTCGCCCCGGGCGACCGGGTCAACGTCGACACGCCGGTGCTGGTGCTCGAGACCGACAAGACCACGCTCGACATCCAGGCCGACCGTGCCGGGCGCGTCGTCGAGGTTGCGGTCGCGGTCGGCGACCGGGTCGGCGAGGGCCAGCTGCTGCTGCGCGTGGCGCCGGAGGTGGCGCCGTGAGTGGGGTCGAGGTGATCCCGCTCGGCCGCCTGGCGCTCGCCTTCGTGCCGGTCGCGGTGGTGCTGGTGATGCTCTGGCGCTGGCGGCTGGGCGCGGGCAATGCGCTCTACGCGGTCGGCCGCATGCTCGCCCAGCTGGTGTTGATCGGCTACCTGCTGAGCTTCATCTTCGCCGCCGAGAGCCCGCCGATCGTCCTCGCGGTGCTCGCGGTGATGCTCTGTGCCTCGGGTTGGATCGCGCTGCAGCCGCTCGCCGGGCGCAGCCTGGCGCTCTACCTGCGCGCCCTGGGCGCGATCGCCGCCGGCGGAGTGGTGACGCTGCTGCTGGTGACCCAGGGCGTACTCGACGCCGACCCGTGGTTCGCGCCACGCGTGGTGATTCCGCTGGCCGGGATGATCTTCGCCAACGCGATGACCGCGGTGAGCCTCGCCGGTGAGCGCCACCAGGCCGAGCTCGACAACGGCAAGGCGCCCGACGTGGCGCGGCGCATCGCCTTCCAGGCGGCGCTGATCCCGCAGATCAATGCGCTGCTCGCGGTGGGCCTGGTCTCGTTGCCGGGCATGATGACCGGGCAGATCCTCTCCGGCGTCTCGCCACTGGTCGCGGTGCGTTACCAGATCATGGTGATGGCGATGATCTTCGGCTCGGCCGGCATCGCGTCGGCGCTGTTCCTCGCCTGGCAGGCCAGGGCCGCGGGGCGATGAGCACGGCTCACGGCGGTCTGGCGGCGGCCCTGTGTCTGCTGCTGGCGGCCTGTGCGACGACGGTCCGGCCTGGCGACCTGCTGCCGGTCCGGGGCGTCGCCTCGATCGAATCCACGGCCGCTGGCTGGCGCGTCGAGGTGCCGGGCGGCATCGGCCGCTTCCGTGTCGTCATGCCGGCGCACGCGACCGCCGAGGTGGAGCTGGTCTACGCCGCGGACCAGCCGTTCACGCGCCTCGAAGGGGTGCAGGTGGTCGGTCGCCCGGGTGAGGAGCATCCGGCGATCGTGTCCGACGCTACGGGCCGGCTGCGCATCTCCACGGGCGACACGCCCATCGACCTGACGCTGGTCGCCATCGACTACTATCGCTGAGAGCCACGCCGCGTTCCGGCGTGCACGGGGAGAGAAGGTGCTGGCCGGGATCACGCTGCTGCTCTGTTACCAGCTGGTCGGTGAGGTGCTGGTCGCGGCCCTCGGCCTGCCGCTGCCGGGGCCGGTGCTCGGCATGCTGCTGCTGCTGGTGACGCTGGTGCTGCGCCGCGCGACCGCCGACCTGGTCGAGGCGCCTGCGGAGGGGCTGCTCGGTCACCTGTCGTTGCTGTTCGTGCCGGCCGGGGTCGGGGTCATGGTGCACGGCCAGCGCCTCGGCGGTGAGTGGCTGCCGATCCTCGTCGCCCTGGTTGCGAGCACACTGCTGACGCTGCTCGCGGTGGCCCTGACGATGCGCCTGCTGGTGCGCCTGATGCGCATCGAGGAGGGTGACGATGCCGCTGGGTGAGCTGGGCCAGGTCTGGGTCTACCTAAGCGCCTCGCCGCTGCTGTGGCTCAGCGTCACGCTGGTCGCCTACCTGGCGGCGTTCGGCCTCTACCGCATGGCGGGTGACAACCCGCTGCTCAACCCGGTGGCGCTGGCGGTCGCGCTGCTGATCGTGATCCTGCTGGCCACCGGCACCCCGTACGCGACCTACTTCGAGGGCGCGCAGTTCGTCCACTTCCTGCTCGGGCCGGCGACCGTTGCGCTCGCAGTACCGTTGTACCGGCAGCTCGGACGCCTGCGCCGATTGTGGTTGCCGGTCGCGGTCGCGGTGGTCGTCGGGGTCACGGTCGCCGCGCTCAGCGCGGTGGCCATCGCGGCGCTGCTCGGCGGCAGCGTCGAGACCCAGCTGTCGCTGGCGCCGAAATCGGTGACCGCGCCGGTGGCGATGGGCATCGCCGAGAAGCTCGGTGGCCTGCCGTCGCTGACCGCGGTGCTGGTGGTCGCCACCGGCATCCTCGGCGCGGTGACCGGCACCCGTCTGCTCACCTGGTGCGGCGTGCGTGACGACGCCGTGCGCGGCATCGCGATGGGCGTCACCTCGCACGGCATCGGCACCGCCCGCGCGTTCCAGGTCAGTCCGGCGATGGGCGCCTTCTCCGGCCTGGGCATGGCGCTTTCGGCCTTCGCCACCGCGCTGCTGGTGCCGTGGCTGGTGCGGCTGCTCGGGATCGGCACCTGAGCCGGGCCCGTTGCGATCCGCCGAAATCTTGCGCTAATCCCTTGACCGCGTTCGGAAAGGGTGCCAGAGTTCGAAAAAATTCAAGACGTTCCGTGCCTGGAGTTCCATCATCTTTTCCCGTTTCGAATGTGCCCGTGCGATATCGCTCGCCCGGGAGTTGCGCAGGCGTCGTCCGGCGCCGGTCAGTCCTCGATTCCCGTGCCGTTGGTTGAGAGCTGATAGTCCTGCTGATACACGGCACTGTTGAGGATCTAACTGAATGACTAATATCTACTGCGGCAACCTGTCGTACCAGCTCACCGAGGAGCAGCTGCGTGAGGCCTTTGCGGCCTTCGGCGAAGTCGCTTCCGCCAAGATCATCATCGACCGTGCCACCGGTCAGTCGAAGGGCTTCGGGTTCGTCGAGATGCCGTCCAAGGAGGAGGCCGAGGAGGCGATCCGTCAGCTCGACGGCACCCCGCTCAGCGGCCGCAACGTTCGCGTCAACGAGGCCCGCCCGCGTTCGGACAACAACCGTCCGCCGCGCCGCGAGCCGCGCTGGTAAGCGTCGCCACGCAAACCGCGCGGGGTCCGCAAGGCCCCGCGCGGTTTTCTTTTGCCCGTGCCTGCAGCCCCGCTGGCCGCCCCCGTTCGATCCGGGCAAACTTCACCCTCCAGCGCGCTGCATTTCGAGGAAGGTTTCACGATGGCCCAAGGCAAGCTGACCCGGTCCGACAGCGACCGGATGATCGCCGGGGTGTGCGGCGGCATCGCCAAGTACCTCGGCTGGCCGTCGGGGCGGGTGCGCCTGCTCTACGTCCTGGTGTCGATCTTCAGCGCCGGGTTTCCCGGCGTCATCGTCTACCTGATCCTCTGGTTCCTGATGCCGACCCGCTGAGCCCCCGGCCGAGATGTCCGGCGACCGCCTGCTGATCGTCACGCCCGATGCGGCGGACTACGCCGCGCTCGCGGCGCAGACCGACCTCGGTGGCCTGGCGATCCACACCGCGACCGACGCCGAGGCAGCGCGAGCACATGCTGCCGGGTGCAACCTCGTGCTCGGCGTGCCGGCCCAGGTGGCCGGACTCCTGGACGCCATGCCGCGGCTCACGTGGGTGCAGTCGACCTATGCCGGGGTCGACGCGCTGTGCCGACCGGGCCTGCGCCGCGACTACACGCTGACCGGCCTGCGCGGCATCTTCGGCGCGCTGATGCGCGAGTACGTGTTCGGCTGGATCCTTGCCCTGGAGCGCGACCTGTTCGCGGCCCGCGAGAACCAGCGTCGGCGTCGCTGGCAGGCACAACCCTACCGCGCGCTCACTGGCCTGACCCTCGGGGTCTGCGGCCTCGGCTCGATCGGCACCGCGGTGGCCCGGGCCGGGACGGCGCTCGGCATGCGCGTGGTCGGCTACCGGCGAACGCCGTCAGCGTGCGACGCGGTCGAGCGGGTCTACAGCGGCGACGAATTCACGGCGTTTCTCGCCCAGCCCGACCACCTGGTGGTGGTGTTGCCGGACACGCCGGCGACGGCGGGACTGTTCGACCGCGCGGCGCTGGCCGCGATGAAGGAGG
>CBDTVS010000131.1:0-5679 GCA_965364245.1 uncultured Gammaproteobacteria bacterium
CCCCGGCTTGCGGCCAAGGTGACACGCCTCGCCGGCCTCGTGCAGGCCGCGCGCACCCCGCGCCAGGTGACGCTGCGCTCGGACGGCCAGACCGAGGTGACGCTCTATCATGTCGGACGCTTTGGCACCTTCGTCGAGCAGCGCGTAGAACTGCGTCCGGGCAAATACACCGTGCTCGGTGCGCGACCCGGCTACCGCGACGTGCGCGTGAATTTCACGGTGCCCGCCGAAGGGCTGCCAGCGCCCGTCGACGTGCGCTGCACGGAGGCGCTGTGAGCCGGGTCTACTACCTGCGCGATGCGCGTGGCGACCGCGAGGTCGCCGAGGCCGCCCTGCCGCTGCAGTTCGGTGGTGCGGGGCCCTGCGACCTGGTCGTGCCGGGCGTCGACGAGAATGTGGTGGCCGGCTACATCGCCCTGGCCGACGGGCGACCCTACCTGCAGCCGGCCGGCGACGCGGTCGTGCTCTACCACAACCACGAGCGGGTCGACGGTTCGCGCTGGCTCAAGTCGGGCGACCGCGTGCAGGTCGGCGCTGCCGGCACGCTGCTCTGGCAGGTGAAGGGCGATCAGGTGTTCGTCACCGCCGAGCGCTTCGTGCCACCCACGGCCGAGTCGTCGGTACCGTCGGCCACGACGCGCTCGCCCCAGGCTGAACTGCTCGGAACCGTCGGCGACGCGCCGGCCCCGGTCCCGGCCCGTCGGGGACGTCGCGTGGTGCTCGGAGGGTTGCTCGCCGGGCTCGCGCTGGTCGCGCTATTCCTGTTGCTGGCAGTGCCGGTGCAGATCGAGATCGAACCGCTCCCCGAGACGCACAGCCTCGACGGCCTGTTGCCCGGCGTGCCGCTGGCCGGGCGGCTGTTGCTGCTGCCGGGTGAGTACCGGGTCGGCGCGCAGCGCGCCGGTTACCGGCCACTCGATGCGCAGATCACGCTGAACCGCGACGGACCGCGCCAGTGGCGCTTCGCCCTCGAGGAGCTGCCGGGGCGCCTCGAGCTGACGCTCGACCCCGACGTGGCCTACACGTTGCGGGCCGACGGCGCAGCGGTTGCCGCCGAGCCGGACGGCCGCCATCCGCTGTCCCGCGGCCACCATGCGCTGCGCGTCGAGACCGAACGCCACCTGCCGGTCGAGCGCGAGATCGAAATCGCGGGCCTGGGTCGCGTCCAGGCGCTCGAGCTCGCGCTGCAGCCGGCGTGGGCGACGCTGCGCCTCGACAGCCGTCCACAGGGCGCGGCCGTGGAACTCGACGGCGCGCCGCTCGGGACGACCCCGCTCGAGGCCGAGCTGATGCGGGGCGTACGCACGCTGCGGCTGACCCTCGCCGGACACAAGCCCGTGCAGCTCGACCTGCCGGTCGAGGCCGGTGCCATGCTGGATCTCGACGCGGTGGTCCTGCCGCCGGCAGACGGCATCCTCGAGCTCGACAGCACGCCGCCCGGGGCCACGGTCACCGTCGACCAGGTCTACCTGGGCACCACGCCACTGCGCCTGGAGCTGGCCTCGGGCACCGCGCACCGAGTGCGCCTGGCGCTGCCCGGGCATCGGCCGGTCGAGCGGGAGGTCACGCTCGAACCGGCAGCGACCCAGGCGCTCTCGCTCAGCCTGCCGGCGCAACTCGGCACGGTGTTCGTCAGCGCGCGCCCGGCCGACGCGGAACTGCTGGTGGACGGCCGGTCGGTCGGGCGGGCGACCCAGCGCCTGCGTCTCGCCGCACGCGAGCACACCCTGGAGTTCCGGCGCGACGGTTACGCGCCGCAGCGGGTCAAGGTGACGCCGAACCCGGCGGCGAGCCAGCGCGTCGACGTGACCCTGCAGACCGTGACCGCCGCGGCCGAGGCCGCGATGCCGGCCAGCATCGGTGCGGCGGGCGGCATCCAGCTGCGCCTGGTGCGCCCGGGCGACCCGTTCCGCATGGGGGCGTCGCGTCGCGAGGCGGGCCGTCGCGCCAACGAGAGCGCGCGACGGGTGCAGCTGACGCGGCCCTTCTACCTCGGTGTCACCGAGGTGACCAACGCCCAGTTCCGGCGCTTCGACGGCAGCCACGACTCCGGGCGCGGCGAAGGCGCGGTGCTCAACGCCGACGACCAGCCGGCGGTGCGCGTCTCCTGGGATGCCGCCGCGCGTTTCTGCAACTGGCTCAGCCGCGAGGAGGGGCTGCCCGAGGCCTACGTGCAGCAGGGTGAACGGATGGTCGCGGTCACGCCCCTCAACACCGGCTACCGGTTGCCGACTGAGGCGGAGTGGGCCTACGTGGCCCGCGTCGAGGGCCGCGACGCGCCGTCGCGTTTTCCGTGGCAGGGCGGCTACCCGCCGGAGACGGTCTCCGGCAACTACGCCGACGCGCGCATCGCCGACATCCTGGCCGACGTCGTGCCTGGTTACGACGACGGATACCGCGGCTCGGCGCCGGTGGGCCGCTTCGCGCCCTGGCCAGAGGGCTTCATGGATCTCGGCGGCAACGTCGCCGAGTGGGTCCACGACCACTACGCGGTCTATCCGGGAGTCGCCGAGCAGCTGGTCACCGATCCGACCGGTCCCGAGACCGGCGAGCACCACGTGGTCCGCGGCGCCAGCTGGCGTTTCGGCAGCATCACCGAGCTGCGCCTCTCCTATCGCGACTACAGCCGCTCGGCCCGCGACGATCTCGGCTTCCGCGTGGCCCGCTACGCGCGCTAGGGTAGGGGTCATGCCACGCCACCTCGCCATCGCTTTTCTCGGCCTGATCGCCAGCGGCCTGCTCGTCGCGGCCGACGCGCCGCAACCTGCCTCACGCGACGCCGTGGGCGAGCCGCCATCGCGCCCCGCCCGTGAGGGTGAACCGCTGCCGCAGCCCGCACCCAGCTTCACGCCGCGCGAGAAGATCAGCGCCGACAGCGCGGTCGCCTTTCCGGTCGACATCTGAGTTTCACCCAGGAACGCCCCATGCCCAGCCGCTTTCCCAACGAGTTCGTCTACCAGGTGGTCTCGCTGCTCCTCGCCTTCATCGTCGTGCACGCGGTCTATGTCGCCCTGGTGCGCCCACAGGCGGAGCTCGACGCCCAGGTGATCGCCGCACAACTCGAGGCCGACCCACGGCAGGCGCCAGAGCGTTCGTTCTACATCGTCGTCAAGGACTACGAGCAGGAGGCGTGCTTCGTGCTGATGCTGTGGGCGTTGGCGATCCTCGGCTACAAGGGTCACGCCGCATGGCGCCAGCAGCAGCTGCTCGCCCGGGATCTGCTGCGCCTGCCCGAGGGGTTGCCGGTCGGCCCTGAGGACACCCGTGAGTTGTCGCGGACGCTCGAGGCGCTGCCGGCCGCGCAGCGCCAGGGTCTGCTGCCGCGCGCGCTGCAGGCGGCGATCGAGCGCTTCGCCGCGACCGGCAACGTGCAGGACGTCTCGACCGCGGCGCGCGACCTGTGCGGCGCCGAGGGCGAGCGGCTCGAATCGGAGCTGTCGATCATCCGCTACATCGCATGGGCGATCCCGTCGGTCGGCTTCATCGGCACCGTGCGCGGCATCGGCGACGCACTCGGCCAGGCGCACCGTGCGGTGGAGGGCGACATCACCGGTGTCACCTCGAGCCTCGGCGTGGCCTTCAACTCGACCTTCATCGCGCTGGTGATCTCGATCGTGCTGATGTTCTTCATCCACCAGCTGCAGCTGATGCAGGAGCGGCTGGTGCTCGACAGCGAGCGCTACGTCGATCACTGGCTGATCCGGCGCATGCGCGGCTGAACGTCCACGCTCCATGAAGCGCCGGCCGGTCTCGCCGTTCTCGCTGTCGTTCCTCGACATCATGTTCTGCGGCTTCGGCGCCGTGGTGCTGCTGGTGCTGATCCTCAACCACGACACGGTACGCAGCCGCGAGACGGTGTTCGCCGACCTGCGCGCCGAGGCGGTCGACCTCGAGCGCCAGGCGATCCGCGCCCGCGAGACCCTGGCCGGAGACCGGGCCGCTTTGCAGGCGGCCAGCGCGGCGCGCGTTGATGCCGATGCCGAGGCGAGCGGCATCGAGGCCGAGATCGCCGCGCTCGAACTCGAGATGAGCGTGCTCGAACAGGTCACGCTGGCACGCGAGGAGGCCATCGCGCAGCTCAAGAGCGACCTGCAGAGCCTCGATAGCGAATCGAAGCGGCTCGCGGCCGAGGCCGAACAGGCCGACGCCCCCGGCAACCGGGTGCTCGAGGTGGTCGGCGACGGCGATCGCCAGTACCTGACCGGCCTCAGGGTCGGCGGCAAGCGCATCCTGATCCTGGTCGACGCCTCGGCGAGCATGCTCGACGAGACGCTGGTCAACGTGGTCCGGCGGCGCAACATGGGCGACGCCCAGAAACGCGCCGCGCCGAAGTGGCAGCGTACGCTCGCCACCGCCGACTGGCTGCTTAGCCAGCTGCCACGCGACGCCCGCTTCCAGCTCGTGGCGTTCAACACCCGCGCCTGGGCCAGTGCGGCCGGCAGCGACGGCACCTGGCTCGAGGCCGGCGACGCCACGCAGGTGGGGCGCTCCGCCTCAGGCTTGCGTGGCGTGGTGCCGGGGGAGGGCACCAGCCTGGAACGCGCCTTCGAGGTGGCCGCGCGGATGGAGCCGCGCCCGGACAATCTGATCCTGGTCACCGACGGGTTGCCGACCCAGGGGCGCGCGCGGCCACGCGCGACGACGGTGTCGGCCGACGCGCGGCTCAAGCACTACTTCACGGCGGTGCGCGCACTGCCCGAGGGGATCCCGGTCAACACCATCCTGCTGCCGATGGAGGGTGACGCCTACGCCGCCGCCGCCTACTGGCAGCTCGCGGCCAACACCGGCGGGTCGTTCCTGACCCCGGCGAGGGATTGGCCGTGAGACGTCGCGCGCGCCGCGGGGTGGAGATCTTCAACCTGTCGTTCCTCGACGTCGTCTCGTGCGGCTTCGGCGCCATCATCCTGCTGCTGGTGATCGTCAAGATCGCCGAGCCGTCGGTGATCGACAGGTTGAGCGTCGATCTCAGCGGCATGGTGCAGCGTCTCGAGGTGGAACTACGCACCCTCGACGGCGAGCAGGGCGTGGTCGAGGCGGAACTCGGCTATTATCTTACTGGATTCGTTTACGAAAAACCGCTCGCCAGGCTGCGCGGGGAAGTGAGCGCGCTGCGCGGTCGTTTCGAGGCGACGCGCCACGAGGCCGACGTCAAGCAGGTCGTCGCCGACCGTCTCGAGACCGCGAAGCAGGAGCTCAGCGAGGAGATGAAGCGGCTGCTCGGCGCCGATTTCCGCCGGCCGCGCAGCGACGCCCTGGTCGGCGGCATCCCGGTCGACAGCGAGTACGTCATCTTCGTCATCGACACCTCGGGCTCGATGCAGCGCGGTGCCTGGCCGCTGGTGGTGCGCAAGGTGCAGGAGGTGCTCGACATCTACCCCCGGGTCAAAGGCATCCAGGTGATGAACGACATGGGCGGCTACATGTTCTCGCAGTACCAGGACCGCTGGATTCCCGACACGCCCGGGCGGCGCAAGGCGATCGGCACGCGGCTGGCACGCTGGGCGCCGTTTTCCAACTCCAGCCCGGTCGAGGGGATCGAAGCGGCGATTCGTCGCTTCTACCGCGACGACCTGCGCATCAGCATCTACGTGTTCGGCGACGATTTCGCGCGCGGCTCGATTCAGGCGGTGGGCGACACCGTCGATCGCCTCAATCGCGCCGACGCGTCCGGCAAGCGCC
>CBDTVS010000132.1:0-5648 GCA_965364245.1 uncultured Gammaproteobacteria bacterium
CGAAACTGGTCGGCACCATCGAGATCCGCTACTTCAAGCGCGAGACCACGGTGCTTGAACCGGAGCAGGCGATCGACCACCTGCATATCCTGCGCAGCGGTGCGGTCGAGGTCACCGGGGCGGAAGGTGAGCTGCTCGCACGCCTCGGCGAGGGTGACCTGTTCGGCTACCGTGCACTGCTCGAGGGGCGCAAGGTGAGTAACCGCGTCACGGCCCTCGAGGACTGCCTGGTCTACCTGCTGCCGGTCGCCGAGATCGACGCGCTGTGCGAGTCGCATCCGACGATTGCCTACTTCTTCGGCCTGCTCGGCGAGAAGTCGCTGGCGCGCGCCATCGAGTACCGCCCAGAACCGGTCGACCAGGGACCGGCCATCAACCTGATGACCACGCCGGTGCGCGACCTGATCGCGCGGGAACCCATCACCGAGCCGCCGACCCGCTCGATCTGCGACGTCGCCGCGCGCATGAGCGAGCACCGCGTGTCGTCGATGCTGATCACCGAGGGCGAGCGGCTGGTTGGGATCGTCACCGACCGCGACCTGCGCAACCGCGTCGTTGCGCGCAAGCTCGATTGTCGCGGGCCGGTCAGCGAGGTGATGACGCCCGACCCGCTCGCGGTCGAAATTGGCGACTTCGCCTTCGAGGCGATGCTGCTGATGGCGCGCAAGAACATCCACCACCTGCCGGTCGTCGACGGCGAGCGCGTGGCCGGCATGATCACCGCCACCGACCTGACCGAGCGCCAGGCCACCTCGGCCGTCTACCTGGTCGGCGACATCTACAAGGCGACCTCGGTCGAGCGCATGCGCGATGACACCGCGAAGATCCCGCAGCTGCTGGTCAACCTGGCCGGCGCGGGGGCCAGCGCGCAGAGCATCGGGCACATCATCACCGCGCTCGGCGACGCGGTGACCACGCGGCTGCTGCAACTCGCCGAGGCCGAGCTCGGGCCGCCGCCGGTTCCTTACGCCTGGATCGCGGCCGGTTCCCAGGCGCGCAACGAGCAGACCGCCAAGTCCGACCAGGACAACTGCATGCTGATCGACGACGCCTTCGACGAGGCGCAGCACGGCGACTACTTCCGTGCGCTGTCGAAACGTGTCTGCGACGGCCTCGATGCCTGCGGTTACGTCTACTGCCCCGGTGAGATGATGGCCATGACCGACGAGTGGCGGCAGCCGCTCGCCACCTGGAAGGGCTACTTCGACAAGTGGGTCAACCAGCCCGAGCCGAAGGCGCTGATGCTGACCTGCGTGTTCTTCGACTTGCGCTGCATCCACGGCGACGAGGCGCTGTTCCGCGAGCTGCGCGACCACGTGCACGAGATCACCCGCGGCAAGAGCATCTTCCTCGCGCACATGGCCGCCAACGCACTGACCCACCAGCCGCCGCTCGGCTTCTTCCGCAACTTCGTGCTGATCAGGGGTGGCGAGCACGACCACACCTTCGACCTCAAGCACAACGGCATCATCCCGATCGTCGACCTGGCGCGCGTCTACGCGCTGGCGGCAGGCGTCGATGCGGTCAACACCCAGGAGCGGTTGTCGTCCTCGCTCGAGGGCAGCGGCGTGAGCCCCCAGGGGCAGCAGGACCTGCGCGACGCGCTCGAGTTCATCAGCCACGTGCGCATCCAGCACCAGGCGCGCCAGATCCGCGCCGGCGAGGCGGCCGACAACTTCATGTCGCCGGACGCGCTGTCGCCGTTCGAGCGCAACCACCTCAAGGAAGCGTTCGCGGTGGTGCGCACCATGCAGGGTTCGCTCGCCTCGCGCTTCCAGACCAGCACCTTCAGCTGAGCCCGCGCGTGGCCTGGTGGCGCCGCACCCGCCTGGAGCTGCGCCGACGCTGGTGGCACGGGCGCGCGGCGCCGGGCCCGTTGCGCGACTACCTCGCGCAGCCGACCCTCGACCTCGACCAGGACTGGCGTGCGCTCGAGTACCTGGTCCTCGACTTCGAGACCACCGGCACCGACCCGCTGCGCCACGAGATCCTCAGCGCCGGCTACCTCGACATCGCCGGCACCTCGGTGCGGGTCGCTTCGTCGCGACACCGCCTGGTCCGTCCGCGCGGCGACCTGCCGGCGGGGACCGTCGTGATCCACGGCATCACCCACGACCTCGCGGCCGAAGGGCGGCCGGGTGAGGAGGTGATCGGGGAACTGCTTGAGGCCCTCACGGGCCGGGTGCTGGTCGGTCACCACGTGGCGACCGAGGTGAATTTCCTGTCACGCGCCTGCCGTGAACTCTACGGCGCGCCGTTCGTCGGTCCGGCGGTCGATACGCTGGCGCTGGAGTTCGCGGCGCTGCGCCGGGCCGGTCACACGCCGCAGCGTGGCGACCTGCGTCTCGGTGGGGCGCGCGCGCGGCGCGGCCTGCCGCGTTACCGTGCGCACAATGCACTGCTCGACGCGCTGGCGACCGCGGAGCTGTTCCTGGCGCAGGCCACCGATCTCGGCGCGCCGCGCCTGGCGGACCTGTTGGCGCCGGGCTGAGTCCCGGCGGGAGATCAGAAGCGCTTCTGCTTCTTGTCCGACTTGGCCTGCTTGGGCTTCTTCTGTTTCTTGATGCCACTGGTGCCGGCCACGCCGAGTTCCACCCCGAGCACGTTGTAGACCAGGCGGCGCGCGGTGCCGCGTGCGCTGAACATCAGGAAGAAGGTCTGCACGCCGAACAGGAACAGGTAGGAGGAGGCGAGGGCGACGTTGACGTCGCCGTTCAGCGGCCAGGTGGCGAGGAACGCGAGGAAGAACAGCAGCGCGATCAGGTAGAAGTCGCGCAGCAGGTTCCAGGCGGTCACCGAGCCGGCGACCAGTGGCACCGCGGCATGGCGCTCGAGCAGCTTGCACCAGGTCTTGAACTGCACCTCAGGGTGGTAGGCGGCGTCCTTGACCTCGGGGTAGGCGACCAGCAGCGGCTTGCGGTCGAACGGCGGCTCCTTGATGCTGAAGAACGCCTCGTGACCCGGGTGTGCGAAACGTGGCTTGAAGTAGAGCAGGCGGGTCTTCCACGCGCCAGGCAGGCGGCGAATGGCGTGGTAGCCGCCCACCGCGAGGAACAGGCACAGGCCGAACACGATGTCGATGCGCGGCGAGGCCTGCGACCAGCCGACGATCGCCAGCTTCAGCGGCTTGAAGCCGAACGGCAGGTGCATCAGGCACAGGAACAGCAGCGTCGCGTTGACCGCTAAGAAACCGGCCATCAACAGGCGTATGGTGAGCGAGGGCGTGGCTTGCCGGGGTTCGTTCATCGTGGGCTGGCTACGTTCGCGGTGACGTCGTTGGACAGGGCCGCGACTATAGCATCGCGTGGCGCCGCGTGGACCGTTAAGCGGCCGTCTTGCGTGTCGATGGATACCTGGTGCCGTCGGCGCGGTCCAATTGGCCGGAGCGACCGGAGGAGGACCCAGGCATGAACCGTCGATTCCCATGGCTGCCGCTGTTCTGCCTGCTGGCGTCGTCGGCGCTCGGCGCCGCGCCACTGCAGTTCACCAGTCCCGAGACGCGCGTCACGCTGCTCGAGCTCTACACCTCCGAGGGCTGCAGCAGCTGCCCGCCGGCCGACCGCTGGCTCAGTGGCCTGCGTGACGATCCGCGCCTCTGGCGCGAGGTGGTGCCGGTCGCCTTCCACGTCGACTACTGGGACGCGATCGGCTGGCCCGACCGTTTCGCCAGCGCGGCGCACAGCGAACGCCAGCGCACCTATGCCCGCAGCGGACACGTCGGCTCGGTCTAGACCCCGGGCTTCGTCGTCGACGGTCGCGAGTGGCGCGGGTGGTTCCGTGGCGGCAGCCCGACCATCGGCGGCGGTGCGCGTAGCGGGGTGCTGGCGCTCGAGGTGGACGGTGTGCGGGTCAGCGCGCGCTATGTGCCGGACGCTGCTGCGGACCCGGCCGGGCCGCTCGAGCTGCACGTGGTCCGGCTCGGCTTTGGCCTGATGACCGAGGTGGCGGCGGGGGAGAACAGCGGCCGCACACTGCGCCACGACTTCGTGGTGCTCGGCCACCGCCACGTGCCCCTGGATGATGATGGTGAGGCCCTGCGGGCGGCGCTCGAATCCCCGCAGCCCGGGCGCGGGGCCGAGCGCTACGCCATCGCCGCCTGGGTCGCGTCACGCGGGGATCCGGCGCCGCTGCAGGCCGTCGGGGGGTGGCTGCCGCTGACCCCGGACAGTTGACCCATATCGGCGCTCAGGCCCGTCCGGCTCTGCTATCATCGCCCCCTTTCCTTCGCCCCACGGGGTGATTCGACACGACCGGCCGCGCACCTCGTAGAGGTCGCGGCCGCTTCAGCAAGCTTGAGGAGTTTGGGATGAGTGAACGCGTGGTGATCGAAGGCCTGCAGATTGCAAAGCCGCTGCACGACCTGGTGCGTGACCAGGCCGCCCCGGGGACCGGCATCGAGCCGGAGGCCTTCTGGAAGGCGCTGGCCGGGATCCTGCGCGACCTCGCGCCGCGCAACCGTGCGCTGCTCGACAAGCGCGACGCCATCCAGGCTCAGATCGATGCCTGGCACGTCGCACGCCGCGGCCAGCCGCACGACGCGGCGGCCTACAAGGCCTTCCTCGAGGAGATCGGCTACCTGGTTCCCGAGGGCGACGACTTCGCCGTCACCGTCGGCAACGTCGATCCCGAGATCGCCACCATCGCCGGTCCCCAGCTGGTGGT
This sequence comes from uncultured Gammaproteobacteria bacterium, assembly GCA_965364245.1. Taxonomy (GTDB): domain Bacteria; phylum Pseudomonadota; class Gammaproteobacteria; order QNFN01; family QNFN01; genus QNFN01. Next base: position 4,663 of record CBDTVS010000132.1, read on the forward strand.
GCCGGTCAGCAACGCCCGTTTCGCGCTCAACGCCGCCAACGCACGCTGGGGCAGCCTCTACGATGCCCTGTACGGCACCGATGTGATCGGCGAGGAGGACGGCTGCGAGAAGAGCGGCGGCTACAACCCCAAGCGCGGCGACAAGGTCATCGCCACGGCCGCGGCGTTCCTCGACCAGAGCGCGCCGCTGGCAAGCGGTCGTCATGCCGACGTCGCGACCTACGCACTGGTCGACGGCGCGCTGCAGGCGACCCTGGCCGACGGCAGCACCACCGGCCTGGCCGACCCGGCGCAGTTCGTCGGCTACCACCAGAACGAAGGCAGCCTGAGCTCGGTGCTGCTGGTGCGCCACGGCCTGCATGTCGACATCCAGATCGACCCCGAGCACGTGATCGGCAAGCAGAGCCGCGCCGGCGTCAAGGACGTGGTGCTCGAGTCGGCGATCACCACGATCCAGGACTGCGAGGACTCGGTCGCCGCGGTCGACGGTGAGGACAAGGCGCTGGTCTACACCAACTGGCTCGGCCTGATGCGCGGTGACCTCTCCGCGACCTTCGCCAAGGGCGGTAAGCAGCTCGAGCGCGTGCTCAACCCGGACCGCGAGTACACCGCGCCGGACGGCTCCACGCTGACCCTGCCGGGGCGCAGCCTGTTGCTGGTGCGCAACGTCGGCCACCTGATGACCAACCCGGCGGTGCTCGACGCCGACGGCAACGAGACCCCGGAAGGGATCCTCGACGCCATGGTCACCGCGCTGATCGCGCTGCACGACCTCAAGCAGGTCGGTTCGCACCGCAACTCGCGCGCCGGCAGCATGTACATCGTCAAGCCGAAGATGCACGGCCCCGAGGAGGTCGCCTTCACCTGCGAGCTGTTCGGTCGCGTCGAGGATGCCCTCGGCCTGCCGCGCAACTCGCTCAAGGTCGGCATCATGGACGAGGAGCGCCGCACCACGGTCAACCTCAAGGAGTGCATCCGCGCCGCCA
>CBDTVS010000133.1:0-5639 GCA_965364245.1 uncultured Gammaproteobacteria bacterium
TCGAGATCGGGCGTGGTCTCGACGGCGCCGAGCAGTTCGCGCAGCTCGCGCTCCTCGCGACCCACGACGCGGTTCGGGCGGTGCCCCGAGTCGACCAGCTGCTTGACCAGCCGCAGCCGACTCACCTGATCGAGGGGGTAGGTGCGCTCGCCGTGGTCGTTGCGCTCCGGTCTCGGGAAGCCGTAGCGGCGCTCCCAGACGCGCAGGGTGTCCTTCGGGATGCCGGTGTCGCGCTCGACGGCCGCGATGTGCAGACCTGTTTCTGTAGTAGACATAACATCATTATGAAGGAGACATATCGGCTATGCAAGAAAAAAATGTTTATTTGTCCTAGACACAATGAAATTTGTCTAGTACACTCTCCAACGTCGACACAGAAAGCGTCGATTCAGATACCCCAACGAACCAACGATTAGGAGATACGGAATGAAGACCACGATCACCGCCCTGGCCCTTGCCGCATTCACCGCCGCACCGGCCTTCGCCGCCAGCGACCGCGCCACCAGCTACATGCCGGAAAGCAGCATCGCCATTCCCTTCGATGGTGTGGCCGACAACCGTGCCACTGTGCCCGACGTCGCGGCCAAGCCGGCCCAGCGCCTCTCTGATAACCGTTCCATTCCGGTCAGCAACGAGAGCTGAACCGGAACACGACCACCGAGTTGAAGAGGAAACATGAAGATGACTAAGCCCTTCCGTTCAGAGCGCGTGTTCCACGACAGCCGTGGCTGGTACATCACCATGCGGCCCTCCGACGCGAGGATCGTGCGCGATCTCCCGGTGCCGGGTCGGCACCATGTCGACGAGCACGGCCTGGTGGTCGGACCCTTCGCCGAGCGCGATGCGGTCGACACCTGGTTCGTCAATTACGTCGGGCGCTACGGCAGCACGCGTATGCAGGATCTTCGCGCCGCGTGAACTCACCCGGGCGTCCCGCAGTCGCGGGACGCCCGGGAACGGCTGCGGCTGCCACCCGCCGCATGCCATCCACCAACCCTTCCTCTCATGCCCACGGAGGACATCATGGACATCGCAGTCATTGGATCCGGCATCGCCGGCCTGTCGGCCGCCTGGTTGCTGAGTCGCGAACACCGCGTCACCCTCTACGAAGCGGGTGACCACCTCGGAGGTCACGCGCACACCGTCGACGTCACCCTCGACGGCGTCACCGCGCCGGTCGACACCGGCTTCCTGGTCTTCAACCACCAAACCTATCCGCATCTCGTCGAGCTGTTCGAGCACGTCGGCGTGCCGACCACGGCAAGCGAAATGTCGTTCAGCGTGCGCCTCGTCGACGAGGGCGTGGAGTGGGCCGGCACCAACCTGGCGACGGTGTTCGCCCAGCCGCGCAACCTGTTCCGCGGCGCCTTCTGGCGCATGCTGCGCGACATCCCGCGCTTCAACCGGATGGCCAGCGTCGAGGCGGAGCGTGACCCGGATGAGGGCGTGACCCTCGGCGGCTACCTGGCCGCGCACGGGTTCAGCCGCGAGTTCCGTGACTGGTACCTGCTACCGATGGCCGGTGCGATCTGGTCCTGCCCCACCTCGGAGATGCTCGACTACCCGCTGGCGAGCTTCGCCCGCTTCTGCCTGAACCACGGCCTGCTGCAGGTGACCAACCGCCCGCAGTGGTACACCGTCGACGGTGGTTCGCGCGAGTACGTCCAGCGACTCGCCGCCGAGGTCGACGAGGTACGCCTGGGCGACCCGGTCGCGGCGCTGCGTCGGCTGCATCGTCGCGTGGTGGTGATCAGCGAGAACCAGGGCGCCCGGCAGTTCGATCACGCGGTCGTCGCCTGCCACCCCGATCAGGCGCTCCGCCTGTTGGCCGATGCCGACGCCGACGAGCGCCGGTTGCTGGGCGCGGTGCCCTACCAGCCCAACCACGCCGTGCTGCATACCGACGCCAGCGTGCTGCCGGCCGAGCGCAGCGCCTGGTCGGCGTGGAACTACCACGCTGCGGCCGCTGGACCCGACGACCGCCCGGTCAGCGTCAGCTACTGGATCAACAGGCTCCAGCCGCTGCCGTTCAAGGTCCCGGTGATCGTGACCCTGAATCCGAACCAGCCGATCGACCCCGACAAGGTACTCGGCGAGTATGCCTACGATCATCCGGTATTCGACTTCGGTGCGCTGGCCGCGCAGCGTGAGCTCGACACCATCCAGGGCACGCGCAACACCTGGTACTGCGGTGCGTGGACCGGCTACGGCTTCCACGAGGACGGCCTGCGCTCGGGACTTACCGTGGCCCGTCGGCTCGGGGTCGAGACCCCGTGGCGCAGCGCGCGGCGCGCGGCATGAGCGCGCATCGGCTGCTCACCGGCACGGTGATGCATCATCGCCACCGGCCGGGCTGGCTCGCCTTCCGCAGCAGCGATCATGGCGCGCGCGACGGCTCGCCGCTCGGGCCGTGGATCCGCGAGCTGCTCGCCGGGCACGGCCTGGCGCGCGTCGATGGGCGGGTCACGCTGCTGAGCATGCCGCGCCTGCTGGGTTACCTGTTCAACCCGGTGAGCTTCTGGTTCTGCCACGACCGTGACGGCGCGCTGCGGGCGGTGGTCGCGGAGGTCAACAACACCTTCGGCGAGCACCACAACTACCTCGTACATCGACCCGATCGCGGGCCGATCCGCGATGGCGACGTGCTGACCGCGCGTAAGGTGTTCCACGTCTCGCCGTTCCTCGACGTCGAGGGCGAGTACCGCTTCCGTTTCGTGCGCCACGCCGGGCGCATGCAGGTGGTGATCGGCCACGACATCGACGGTGAGCGCGTCCTCAGCACCGCGCTGTGGGGCGACACCGCGCCGCTCGCGCGCGGCAACCTGGTGCGTGTTGCGTTACGCACCCCATTGCAGACGCTGGCCGTGACCGCCCGCATTCACTGGCAAGCGCTGCGCCTCTGGCTGAAGGGGGTCGCTTTCCACGGCAAGCCCCTGCCACCTCTCGAGGAGACGACGTCATGACCACCCGTGTCTCGACCCAGGCCGCGCCCGCGCCGGTCTCGACCCCGCTGCTGCTGCGCCCGCTGCTGGCGCGACTGGAGCGCATCACCCACGGCAGCCTCGACCTGGAACTCCCGGGTGGCGAGCGGCTGCGTTTCGCGGGCCCGCGCCCGGGACCCGAGGCGCACCTCGAAGTGCACGACAATGCGCTGTTCTGGCGTCTTGCCTGGAGCGGCGATGTCGGCTTTGGCGAGGCCTACCGCGACGGCCTGTGGGATACGCCCGACCTCGCCGGCCTGCTGACCTTCGCGGCGCTGAACCGTGACGCCCTCGACGCCAGCTTCCACGGCAGCGGCGTGGCCCAGCGGGTGCTGAACGGTCTGCACCGGCTGCGCGCCAACAGCCGGACCGGCAGCCGGCGCAACATCCGTGCGCACTACGACATCGGCAACGACTTCTACCGGCTCTGGCTCGACCCGGCGCTGAACTACTCGGCGGCGATCTTCGCCGGCGAATCGGGTCGCACCCTCGAGGAGGCGCAGCTGGCCAAGCACGACCGCATCCTCGACCAGCTCGACGCCGGTCCCGGCGACAGCGTGCTCGAGGTCGGTTGCGGCTGGGGCGCGTTCGCACGACGTGCGGCGACCACGCGCGGCTGCCTGGTCGAGGGCATCAGCCTGTCCCGGGAGCAGCTGCGCTGGGCGCGGCGCGAGGCAGTCGCGTCCGGGCTCACCGACCTGACCCGCTACGACTACCTCGACTACCGCGACGTCGACACGGTCTACGATCACGCCGTCTCGATCGAGATGTTCGAGGCGGTCGGCGAGGCGCACTGGCCCGGCTACTTCGCCCGTCTGCGCGACGCGGTGCGTCCTGGCGGGCGCGCGGTGGTGCAGTCGATCACCATCGACGAGGCGCTGTTCGACGGCTACCGTCGACGCAGCGACTTCATCCAGCGCCATATCTTTCCGGGAGGCATGCTGCCGACCCCGAGCGGTTTCCGCGCGTTGGCCGAGGAGGCCGGCTGGCGGCTGGTCGACGACCACGCCTTTGGCCTCGACTACGCCGAGACGCTGCGCCGCTGGGGCCCGGACTTCGCCGCGGCGCGCGACGATCTCGAGGCGCAGGGCTACGATCGTCCGTTCCGCCGGCTGTGGGCCTTCTACCTGGCCTACTGCGAGGCCGGGTTCCGCGCCGGGTCGATCGACGTGCACCAGTTCACGCTGGTGCGCGAGGGCTGAGCGCGGGCGCATGGACGCGACACGCAACCCGCTCGGGCGGCTCCAGCTGTTTGGCTACGGCCTGTTCGCCTTCCCGCTGGCGATGGCGGCGCTGCCGATCTACCTGCACGCGCCGCGCTTCTACGTCGAGGCGACCGCGCTCGGGCTCGGTGCCGTCGGCCTGCTGCTCGGCCTCGCGCGGCTGGTCGACGCGGTGACCGATCCGCTGCTCGGGGTGCTGGTCGACGCGCGGCTCGGGGCACGCGGACGGCGCTGGGCGCTGCCGTTCGCGCTGCCGCTGCTGGCGCTTGGCATGGTCGCGCTGTTCCACCCACCGGCGACGGCATATCCCGGGGCGTGGCTGCTCGCCAGCCTGGTGGTGGTGTCGCTCGGTTACAGCCTCGCGAGCATCGCCTACCAGGCCCTGGTGGCCGACCTGCATCACGCTCCGCACCAGCGCACCCGGCTGGCGGCGACCCGCGAGGGCATCGGCCTGGTCGGGGTGATGGTCGCGGCGCTGCTGCCCGGGCTGCTGGCCGCCGGCGACGAGCAGGCGGGGTTGGCCCCGTTCAGCCTGCTGTTCGCGCTGCTGCTGCTGATCGGTCTGGCGCTCGCCTGGCCGTTTCTCCGGCCCACGATTTCCCGCGCAGTTCCGACCGTGGAGCGTGCGCCCATCGACACGAAACAGGCCCTGCGCCGCGCCTGGGGCGACCCGGCACTGCGCGCGGTGCTCGCCGTGCTGCTGCTCAGCGCCGGCGCCGGCGCGCTGACCGCGACCCTGTTTCCCTTCTTCGTCGCCGACGTCCTGGCCGCGCCAGGCCGCGCCGGACCGTTCCTCGCCGCGTACTTCGCGGCGGGGGCGCTCGGTATGCCGGTTTGGGTGGTAGTCGGGCGCAGGCTGGGCAAGCCTGCGGCCTGGCAGGCCGGCATGCTGTTGTCCGTCGTGGCCTTTGCGGGCACGGCGTGGCTGGGGCCCGGCGACGAACCCTATTTCCTGCTGATGTGCGTGGTCTCGGGCCTGGCGCTGGGCGCCGACCTGGCGCTGGCCAGCGCGCTGCTAGCCGACCTCGCGCACCCCGATCCCGAGCGCGACCCGGAGGGTCAGGGCGGCGTCTACTTCGGTCTCTGGAACCTGGTCCTGAAGCTGGCGCTCGGTCTCGCCGCGGCCGTCGCGCTGCCGCTGGTCGCACTGCTCGGTTACGTGCCGGGTGACGTGGAGAGCGCGCGCGGTCCGCTGCTGCTCGGCTACGTGGTGCTGCCGTGCCTGCTCAAGCTCGCCGCGCTGGCGCTGCTCGCGCACCGCTTTCCCCGCCACCGCGGTGCGCCGACACCGCTGCTGGAGCGCGAGCCGTGCCGATGAACGTTCCGGTCCGCGACTGGCGTGGCCGTCGCGTCTGGCTGGTCGGTGCGAGCAGCGGGATCGGCGCGGCGCTGGCGTCGACGCTGCACGCGCGCGGTGCCGAGGTCGCACTGTCGG
>CBDTVS010000134.1:0-5595 GCA_965364245.1 uncultured Gammaproteobacteria bacterium
GGCGAGTTCGGCTTCGTGCTGTTCGGCGTCGCCTATCACGCCGGACTGCTCGAGGGCCTGCTGTTCCAGCGCGCGATCCTGGTGGTGGCGCTGAGCATGGCGCTGACCCCGCTGCTGGTGCGTTACGCCGACCGCCTGCTGACCGCCGAGAGGCAGGCCGCACGCAGCGCGCCGCCATCACCCGAAGCGATCATCGATGAGGCGGAAGCCGAGGCACCACGACCGGTGCTGATCGCCGGTTTCGGCCGCGTGGGTCGCCGCATTGGCGAACTGCTCGAGCATGCCGGCGTGCCCTACGTGGGGATCGACCAAGCGGTCGAGACCGTGGCGCGCGCACGCGAGCGCGGGTTCAGCGTGTTCTTCGGCGACGTGTCCCGTCCCGACGTGCTGCGTGCCGCAGGCATCGCCCGCGCGCGGCTGGCGATTGTCGCCACCGACCGCGGCACCCAGGCAATCGAGGCGGTCCGCACCATCCGCCGCGAGGCACCACAACTGCCGATCCTGGTACGCGCGGTCGATCGCGCCCACTGCCGCGAGATGGTCGCCGCGGGCGCGACACGCAGTTTCTCGGAGAATCTCGAGACCAGCCTGCAGCTCGCCGCCGCGGCGCTCTACGAAGTCGGTGAAAAACCGGAAAAGGTGCAGGGCCTGCTCGACGCGTTCCGCGAAGACTACGCCGCCGACACCCACCAGGCGCGGGGTGACGATCCGACGCCGGTCAGCCCGAAGAGCGACTGAGCTCGGCGAGCGCCGCGGCAACACCGGACCCGGCGCGCGGCACGCCGGCGAGATCGAGACCCATCTCGACCCCGGACAGGGTGCCGGCGAGCATCAGGTCGTCGAAATCGCCCAGATGGCCGATGCGGAACACCTTGCCAGCGAAACGGCCCAGCCCGTTGCCGAGTGCCATGCCGAAGCGCTCCAGCACCACCTTGCGGAACGCGTCGGCGTCGTGGCCCTCGGGCAAGAACACCGCGGTCAGCGCGGCACTGGCGTGGGCCGGTTCACGGCAGACGTTCTCCAGGCCCCACGCGTCGACCGCGGCTCGCGTCGCCGCGGCGTGGCGGGCGTGGCGGGCGAGGACGTTGTCGAGACCCTCCTCGGCGAGCATGGCGAGCGACTCGCGCAGCGCGAAGAAGAGGTTGCTGGCCGGGGTGTAGGGATAGCGGCCGCCGCTGTTGGCCTCGATCACCGGGCGCCAGTCCCAGTAGCCTCGCGGCGCATCGTTCATGGAGGCCAGCTCGATTGCACGTGCGCTCAGCGCGTTGAAGCCGAGACCGGGCGGCAGCATCAGCCCCTTTTGCGAGGCGGCGACGGTGACGTCGACACCCCAGCCGTCGTGGTCGTAAGGCAGCGAGGCGAGCGAGGAGACAGTGTCGACCATCAGCAGCGCCGGGTGATCCGCTGCATCGATGGCCGCACGGATCGCCGCGACGTCACTGACCACGCCGCTCGAGGTCTCGTTGTGCACCACGCAGACGGCGCGGATCGTCCGATCGCGGTCCTCGGCAAGGTGTTTGCGAATGGCGTCGGGATCGGCCGGACTGCGCCAGTCGCCGGGCAGGAAGTCGACCGTGAACCCCAGGCGCTCGGCGAGCCGGCGCCACTGGCTGGCGAAGTGGCCGGTCTCGGCCATCAGTACACGGTCGCCTGGGACGCAGGTGTTGACCAGCGCCGCCTCCCAGGCGCCGGTCCCCGAGGACGGGAAGATCACGATCGGGCCGGCGCAGCGGAACACCGGCGCCAGCGCCGCGAGCAACTCGCGGGTCAGCGCCTCGAAGGCCGGACCGCGGTGATCGACGGTCGGCGTTGCGAGGGCGCGCAGCACCCGCTCCGGGACGTTGGTCGGCCCGGGAATCTGCAGCAGCGGGCGTCCGGGCTGGCGCATGTCGTGGTCCTCAGGCGTCCGCGGCGCCCTGCACCACGTGGGCGGCCAGCCAGCGCGCGTTGCGCAGCAGCCGCGTGTCATCGTGACGCGCCGAAACCAGCTGCACGCCGAGCGGCATCCCGTTGGCACCCTGCAGCAGCGGCAGGCTGAGCGACGGGGTGCCGAGGTAGGTCCAGAGCGTGCAGAAAATCGGGTTGCCGGTGGCCTCGAGGCCCGCCGGCGCCGGACCGATGGTGGCCGGGGTCAGGATCGCGTCGTACTCCTCGTAGAGATTTTCCAGCGAATCGTGCAGCAGGTCGCGCCAGGCCAGTGCGTTGTTGTACTCAACCGCGGTCACCTTCTGGCCGCGTTCGATCATGCTGCGCAACACGTCGCTGAGCTTGTCGCCGCCCTTCTCGTAGTAGGCCGCGAAATTACGCGCCAGGTCGGCCTCCATGATCTGTCGGTGCATCTCGACGACGCTGTCGAATGCCGGGCCAATGGTCTCCTCGGTGACGGTCTCGGGACCGAGGAAATCGACCAGCTCGGCGAACGCAGCCTGGGTATCCGCCTCGGCCTGGTCCCAGACCGGGGTCTTGATGAACGCGATGCGCGGCTCCATCGGCGGTTCCTGCCGGGCCGTTGCCAACAGCGGTGGCCGTGCGCGCGGCCGGGTGTGGGCATCGTCGGCGTGGTAGCCGACCAGGCACTCGGCGGCCAGCGCCACGTCCTCGACGCAGCGCCCGTAGACGCCGAGCTGGTCGAGCGGTGGCGACTGCATCAGCACACCGCTGCGCGGTACCAGGCCGTGCGTCGGCTTGTAACCGACCACGCCACAGAACGACGCCGGGCGGATCATCGAGCCGTTGGTCTGCGTACCCAGCGACAGCGGCACCATGCCGGAAGCGACCGCCGCGGCCGAGCCGCTCGACGAACCGCCCGGGGTGTGCGCCGGGTTGTGCGGGTTCCTGGTCTTGCCCGGGTGGAACACCGCGAGCTCGGTTGTCACCGCCTTGCCGAGGATCACCGCGCCCGCAGCGCGCAGGCGGCTGACGACGTCGGCATCCTTTCTCGGTTGACGTCCTTCGAGCAACACGGTGCCGCACTCGGTCGGCATGTCGGCGGTGTCGATGATGTCCTTGATCGCGACCGGCACGCCATGCAGCGGACCGACCGGCTTGCTCGAGCGGCGCACCTCGTCTGCGGCGCGCGCCTGGGCCAGTGCGTGCTCGGGGTCGAGGTAGGCCCACGCCTCGACGTCGGCATCAACCTCGGCGATGCGTGCGAGGCACGCCTGGGTCAGTTCCTCGGACGTTAGCGCGCCCTCACGGATCGCCTCGGCAGCGGCGACGGCGGACAGCGTGTGCAGATCCTTGCTCATGTTCGGCTCTTGGATTCGATTGGATTGATGGTGACACACGGGCGCGGCGCGTTGGCGACGCGGCCAGCCTAGGTCATGACTCGGCAGGGTGCGGCATGCCACGTGACGCGGCAGGCCGTGCGTGGCTAGTTCTTCTTGGACCCGATCAGCGTCGACCAGAAATCGTAAATGATCATCGCGAGCACGACCAACGCGATGACCCAGAACGGGAACCCGCCCCAGAAGCCGGCGAACCCGTGGCTGATGCTCCAGGCGAGCCCGAGCACGAACACGCCGACGATGAATACGCCGAGGATCCCCGAAATGCGGTCGACGGCCTGGTCAGAAAGCCCCATGGTGGCTCCTCCTCTGCTGTACCGGTCCGGTAGCTAGGATCACGGGTTGTACGGGCCGAACAGCGCGTCCGGCAGCCACAGCGCGATACCCGGCATCAGGTACATCAACACCATGACGAACAGCACGATCGCCAGGTAGGGCATCAGCCCCCTGAAGATTTCGACAAGTTCGATGCCGGCGCCGACCACCCCCTTGAGGTAGTAGGCCGACATCGCCATCGGTGGCGTCAGGAACGAGGTCTGCAGGTTCAGCGCGACCAGCATCGCGAAGAAGTACGGGTTGACGCCGAAGGTGTCGAGCATGGGCAGGAAGATCGGCACGAAGATGATCAGGATCTCCGACCACTCCAGCGGCCAGCCGAGCAGGAAGATGATCAGTTGCACCAGCACCAGGAACTGCCACGGCTCGAGGTCGAAGCCGAGGATGAAGTGCTCGATGATCTCGTGACCGCCGAGGTAGGAGAAGACCGAGGCGAAGGTCCAGGAACCGACGAACAGCCAGCAGACCATCGCGGTCGCCTTCGCACAGAGGTAGACCGACTCCTTGAGCTTGGTCCAGGTCAGCGAGCGATAGAGCATCGCCAGGACCAGGGCGCCGAGCGCACCCATCGCGGCCGCCTCGGCCGGGGTCGCCAGACCGCCGAGGATCGAGCCGAGCACCAACATGATCAGGATGGTCAGCGGCACCACCGAGGTCAGCAGGCCCAGGTAGACCTCCTTGGCCGACGGCGGGTTGTCGAGCACCGGCTTGGGCGCCAGGGAAGGATTCAGCGTCGCGCGGATGATGACGTAGATGATGTAGCAACCGGCCAGCAGCAGGCCGGGGAACATGGCCGCAGCGTAGAGGCGCAACGGCGAGAGTTCGGCGATCGCCGAGTAGACGATCAGCATGATCGACGGCGGGATCAGGATGCCGAGCGTACCGCCCGAGCAGATCACGCCCGACGCAAACGACTTGTTGTAGTTGGCCTTCATCATCGCCGGGAAGGCGAGCAGGCCCATCAGGGTCACCACCGCGCCGACGATGCCGCTGGCGGTCGAGAAGATCGCGCAGGTGATCAGCGCCGCGACCGCCATCGAGCCGGGCAGGTTGCGCGCGGCGAGCTGCAGCGAGAAGAACAGCCGGTTGACGATGTCGGCACGTTCGACCACGTAGCCCATGAACAGGAACAGCGGGATGGCGACCAGCGTGTCGTTCTCCATCACCGAGTAGGTGTTCTGGTTGAGCAGGTAGAAGATACGGTTGCTGAACGCGTCGGCAATGGTCTCGATGCTGCCCGCGTCGTGGTACGCGTAGTAGCCAAAGCCGACGCCCATCGCGAGCAGCGTGAACGCGACGGGGAAGCCGAGCATCACCAGCACGATGAACAGCGTCAGCATCAACAGGGCGACTTCGGGGTTGGTCATCGGTCTCGATGCTCCGGCAGCAGTTGGGTTTGGGAGGCCTTACTTGGCACTCTCGGGCGCGTGGAAGTCGGGGCCGGCGTGCTGGCCCTTGAGGAGGTCCTCGGTCTCGCGTGCGTCTTCCATGCGCTGCGGCCATTCACCGCTCTTCATTGCCAGGTAGCAGCGCATGCACTCGGCGATGCCCTGGATGATCAGCAAGGCCCCGGCCACCGGGATCAGGGTCTTGAAGTAGTAGATCTGGATGCGTGCCGGGCTGTTCCAGCTCACCTCCTTGTAGCGCCAGGAGTCGGCCGCGATCTCGGCGCCGAACCAGAACAGCGCGAGCATGCCCGGGAAGAAAAAGAGGATGTAGAGCGCGAAGTCGATGCGCGCCTGCCAGCGCACCGGCAGCAGACGATAGACGACATCGGCGCGCACGTGGCTGTCCTGCGCCAGCGCGTAGGGTCCGGCCATCAGGAACAGCGCACCGTACATCTGCACCATCATGTCAAAGGCCCAGACCGTGGGTGCGTTGAGCACGTAGCGGACGAACACCTCGTAGCTGACCGAAAGCGTCAGGATCAGGATGCACCAGCCGAAGGCGCGGCCGATCCAGATGTTCATGC
>CBDTVS010000135.1:0-5574 GCA_965364245.1 uncultured Gammaproteobacteria bacterium
CAGCCGCTCGTGCAGCCAGCGCGCCAGCTTGGCGCTGGTGGTGGTCTTGCCCGAACCCTGCAGGCCGGCCATCAGGATCACCGCCGGGGGCTGGGCGGCCAGGTCGAGGGCGTCGTTGGCCCGGCCCATGGTGGTCACGAGCTCGTCGTGCACCACCTTGACCAGCGCCTGGCCCGGGCTGAGGCTCTTGAGCACCTCCTGGCCGACCGCGCGCTCGCGGACCCGGTCGATGAAGTCGCGCACCACCGGCAGGGCGACGTCGGCCTCGAGCAGGGCCATGCGCACCTCGCGCAGGGCGTCCTTGATGTTCTCCTCGGTCAGGCGTGCCTGTCCGCGCAGATTGCGGATCACGCCGCCGAGTCGCTGGCTCAGGTTCTCGAACATGGGTCGGGTGACTTCCGATGGGCGCCGGTCGCGGCCGGCGCGAAGAGGCGGATTATAAGTGGAAGGTATCGCCTTCACACAGCCGGTGCAGGTCGTAACCGGCGAGATGCGTGCGGCACTCGCTGAAGATGGTGTCCTCGTCGCCCGGCTTCGGATGGGTCAGGTAGATCCTCGGCCGATGCGCCAGCTTGCGCAGGTCGGCGGCCAGCAGTTCGGGGCAGTAGTGGCGCGAGGCGATGCTCAACTCCCGGTCGGCGTCGCTGAAGGCGGCCTCGACGATCAGAACCTCGAACGGCGGCTGGCCGTTGAGCACGTTCCACAGGTTGTCGTTGGTGGTGGGGTCGCCGCTGAACACCAGGCTGCCATCCGGACCGTCGATGCGATAGCCGACCGCCGGCACCGAGTGGTTGACGCGGATCGGCAGCAGGGTCCGCTCACCGAGCTCCAGTGGTGTGCCGGGCTCCAGCTCGTGGTAGCGCAGCACCGGCCTGCCCGGGTCGGGCAGGCGAGCGAAATCGGGCCAGATGACGTCGTTAAAGATGTGTTGGCGTAGCGCACGCAGGGTCTCGGGCAGGCCGTGCACCGTCAGTGGCGCCTGGAGCTGGTCGAACACGCTGTCGATCAGCAGGGGCAGGCAGGCGACGTGGTCGAGGTGCGAGTGGGTCAGTACCACGTGGCGCAGTCCGGCCATCACCTCGAGCGGTAGCTCGTTGACGCCGGTGCCGGCATCGATCAGCACGTCGTCGTCGAGCAGCAGCGACGTGGTTCGCTGGCGCGAGGCGATGCCGCCGCTGCAGCCGAGAACTTGCAATCGCATGGCTGGAGTCCGTTTGCCGAGCGCGCGCGCTACCGATCCGTGCAAGGTGCCACGCTTCCAATGCCGAACGCAACTGTGCGAAGATGCCCGTGCCTGATTTTCCGACGTTTTTCATCATCATGCCGCTCATCGCCGCCGTCCTCGCCTGCCTGCTCTACGCTGCCGCCGCGGTATTGCTCGGCCGTCGTATCCAACGCGGTGCCGACGCCGCCGCGGTGTCGAGCCGCGCCCCGCTGGGGCTCGCGCTGGGCGGCCTGCTGGTGCACGGCTACCTGGTGCTGGCGACCACCGTGGTCGATGGCGGGCTGCGCCTGGGCCTGTTCAACGCCGGCTCGCTGGTGGCATGGGCCGTGGCGCTGCTGCTGGTCGTCGCGGCATTCCGTATGCCGGTCGAGAACCTCGGCATCGCGATCTTCCCGCTCACCGGCCTGATCGCCCTGGCCAGCGCGTTCGCGCCGGAGGGCGGGGCGCTGATCAGCGGCGGTTCGCGCGGCCTCGGCCTGCACATCGTCAGCTCGATCCTCGCCTACAGCCTGCTGACCATCGCCGCGTTCCAGGCGGTGCTGCTCGCAGTTCAGGATCGCCAACTGCACAACCGCCAGCCCGGCGGCATCATCCGCGCGTTGCCGCCACTGCAGACCATGGAACGGCTGCTGTTCCGCATGATCGCGGTCGGCTTCGTGCTGCTCAGCGTCTCGCTGCTCAGCGGCCTGTTCTTCCTCGAGGACCTGTTCGCCCAGCACCTGATCCACAAGACGGTGCTGTCGATCGCCGCGTGGGGCGTGTTCGGCGTGCTGCTCTGGGGCCGCTGGAAGCTCGGTTGGCGCGGGCGCCTGGCGATCCGCTGGACGCTGGCCGGTTTCGCCACGCTGATGCTCGCCTACTTCGGCAGCAAATTCGTCCTCGAGCTGGTCCTTCAGCGCGTGTAGCGCCAGGGGTGACGGCGTCGCGGTGGCGTTGACAGCCCCCGTCGCCGGCCCTTAGATAGACACCATCCACCCCACCCTGCGAGGCCCCCGATCCCTTGGACGATGTCCCCCTAAGCGTCCTGTTCCTGGCGCTGGTCGTGCTGATCGTCCTCTCCGCGTTCTTCTCGAGCTCGGAAACGGGCCTGATGTCACTGAACCGCTACCGCATGCGCCACCTCGCGCGCGAGGGGCATCACGGTGCGGCGCGGGCGCGGCGCCTGCTGGCGCGCCCCGACCGGCTGATCGGCCTGATCCTGATCGGCAACAACTTCGTCAACATCCTCGCCTCGTCGATCGCGACCGTGATCGCGCTGCGCCTGTTCGGCGAGATCGGCATCGCCATCGCCACCGGCACGTTGACCCTGGTGATCCTGATCTTCGCCGAGGTGACGCCGAAGACGCTGGCCGCGCTGCACCCGGAGCGCATCGCGTTCCCGGCGGCCTGGGTCTACGAGCCGCTGCTGAAGCTGCTCTACCCGCTCGTCTGGGTGGTGAACTGGATGTGCAACTCGCTGCTGCGGCTGCTCGGGGTCGATCCCGACGCGCACGGCGAGACGCCGCTGACCCAGGAGGAGCTGCGCTCGGTGGTGGTCGACTCGCACGGCCCGTTGCCGAAACGCTACCGGCGGATGCTGCTCAGCGTGCTCGACCTCGAGTCGGTCACCGTCGAGGACATCATGGTGCCGCGCAACGAGGTGGTCGGCATCGACCTCGACGACGACTGGGACGACATCGTGCAGCAGCTCGCCAGCGCCCAGTACGCGCGGCTGCCGGTGTTCCGGGACAGCCTCGACCACGTCCTCGGCTACGTGCACCTGCGCAAGATGCCGCACCTGCTGCTGCAGGAGTCGTTCACCCGCGCGGACCTCGAGCAGGCGATCCGTGAACCCTATTTCATCGCCGCCACCACGACGCTGAACCGTCAGATGGCGAACTTCCAGCGCACCCGCCAGCGTTTCGGCCTGGTGGTCAACGAGTACGGCGACATCCAGGGCCTGGTCACGATGGACGACCTGCTCGAGGAGATCGTCGGCGAGTTCACCACCGACCCGGCCGACTCGATCAAGGACGTCTTCCCGCAGGATGACGGCAGCTTCCTGGTCGACGGCACGGTCACCATCCGCGAACTCAACCGCAGCATGGGCTGGCACTTCCCGACCGACGGGCCGAAGACCCTCAACGGGCTGCTGATCGAGTACCTGGAGACCATCCCCGAGGTGGGCACGACCGTGAAGCTGGCCGGCTACCCGGTCGAGGTGGTGCAGACCAAGGGCAACGCGGTGAAGATGGCGCGGGTCTACCCGGAGTGGCGTCGCGAGCCGTGACGGGTCGCCGGACGTGCGCGCCGGCTGCTACCATCCGACCCTTCCAGACCACACCGAGAACGGCCGCAACGTACGGCCGCAGGGGGAGCCATGCAGACCAAGATCCTGCTCGCCGAGTCGGACATCCCGACCCACTGGTACAACGTCGTCGCCGACATGCCCAATCCGCCGGCGCCGCCGCTCGGACCGGACGGCCAGCCGATCGGCCCCGAGGCGCTGACGGCGATCTTCCCGATGGCGCTGATCGAGCAGGAGGTCTCGGCCGAGCGCTGGATACCGATTCCCGAGGCGGTGCGTGAAGCGCTGAAGATCTGGCGGCCCTCACCGCTGTTCCGCGCCCGCCGTCTCGAACAGGCGCTCGGCACCCCGGCCAAGATCTATTACAAGTACGAGGGCGTCAGCCCGGCCGGTTCGCACAAGCCGAACAGCGCCGTCGCCCAGGCCTATTACAACCAGCAGGCGGGCATCCGGCGCCTGGCGACCGAGACCGGTGCCGGCCAGTGGGGTTCGTCGTTGGCGCTGGCCGGACAGATGTTCGGCATCGACGTGCGCGTCTACATGGTCAAGGTCAGCTACGAGCAGAAGCCGTTCCGGCGCTCGATGATGGAGACCTGGGGCGCGGAGGTGCTGGCCAGTCCCACCAACCTCACCGAGTCGGGTCGCAAGATCCTGGCCGAGGACCCGGACTCGCAGGGCTCGCTCGGCATCGCCATCTCCGAGGCGGTCGAGGAGGCGGCGACCCATGACGGCACCAACTACGCGCTCGGCTCGGTGCTCAACCACGTCTGCCACCACCAGACCGTGATCGGCCAGGAGGCCAAGGCGCAGCTCGAGAAGGTCGGCGACTACCCCAACGTGGGGATCGGCTGCTGTGGTGGCGGCTCGAACTTCGCCGGCATCGCATTCCCGTTCCTGGCCGACAAGGCGGCCGGTCGCAAGGTGCGCCTGGTCGCCGCCGAGCCCGCCTCGTGCCCGACGCTGACCCGGGGCCACTACGCCTACGACTTCGGCGACACCGTCGGCCTGACCCCGCTGATGAAGATGTACACCCTGGGCCACGATTTCATGCCGCCGGGCATCCACGCCGGCGGCCTGCGCTACCACGGCGACTCGCCGCTGGTCTCGCAGCTGCACCAGGAGGGGATCGTCGAGGCGGTCGCGGTGCCACAGCTCGCGACCTTCGAGGCGGGCGTGCAGTTCGCGCGCAGCGAGGGGATCATCCCGGCCCCCGAGTCGTGCCACGCGATCCGCGCCGCGATCGACGAGGCGCTGGCGTGCAAGGCGCGCGGCGAGCCGCAGACCATCCTGTTCAACCTGTCGGGCCACGGCCACTTCGACATGGCCGCCTACGACAGCTACTTCGCCGGGCGACTCGAGGACTTCGCCTATCCCGAGGCGGCGATCAACGCCGCGCTCGACCACCTGCCCAAGGTCGGGTAGGGCTCAGACCCAGAGCATGCGCCCGGTCTCGAACGGGTGGCCGAGTTCGGGGTGGTAGGGGTAGGCGCGCAGCTGGAACTGCTGCAGACCGCTCAGCGGGGGTAGCAGCTCGGCGCGGTAGACCACCGCGTTGCCGTCGCGCTCGTCGGTCGGCTTCAGCGCGGTGCGCTCCTCGACCACGAAGTCCTCGCTCTCCTCGCGCCCGCACAGGCACTCGACGACCAGGTCGCCGGGCTCGAGCCCGTTGAGTTCGGCGGCGACCGTCAGCGACAGCGCCGCGCCGCTGGCGATCACCTCGGCCGGCGTCTCGCGCAGGTGCAGCCGCACACCGCTCCAGGCCTGGCCGATGCGCGCCTTCCACTCGGCGAGCGCGCGGGCCGGGGCGCCGCCGTCCGCGCCGAGCGCGCGTCGCTGCCAGTTGGCCGGGCCGTACAGCTTCATGACGTAGTCCATGACCATGCGCGAGGCGTTGAAGCGCGGGATCAGCGATTTCATCGACGCCTTCGACAGCTCGACCCAGCCCTCGGCGTAGCCGTGGGTGCCGCGCGCGTAGTAGAGCGGGGCGACGTCGAATTCGAGCAGGTCGAGCAGCTCGCGGCTCTCCTCGGCGTTGCGCTTGTCCGCCGGTGTTTCCGGCGGG
>CBDTVS010000136.1:0-5535 GCA_965364245.1 uncultured Gammaproteobacteria bacterium
CTTCCGCGACGAAGACCTGCGCGCCGACCGCCAGCCCGAGTTCACCCAGCTCGACGTCGAGACCTCGTTCATGGACGAGGACGGCATCATGACGCTGATGGAGCGGATGGTGCGCGAGCTGTTCCGCGACGTGCTCGAGGAGGCGCTGCCCGAGCCGTTCCCGCGCATGAGCTACGCCGAGGCGGTGCGCCGTTTCGGCAGCGATCGCCCCGACCTGCGTATCCCGCTGGAGCTGGTCGACATCGGCGACCTGCTGGCCGGCGTGGAGTTCAAGGTCTTCGCCGGTCCGGCCAACGACCCCGACGGGCGGGTCGCCGCGTTGCGTCTCCCGGCCGGTGGTGAGCTGACGCGCAAGGAGATCGACGACTACACCAAGTTCGTCGGCATCTACGGCGCCAGGGGGCTCGCCTACATCAAGGTCAACGAGTTGGCCAAGGGCCGCGAGGGACTGCAGTCGCCGATCCTCAAGTTCCTGCCCGACGCGGTGGTCAGCGAGATCATGGCGCGCACCGGCGCGCAGGACGGCGATCTGGTCTTCTTCGGCGCCGACAAGGCGCGGGTGGTCAACGAGTCGCTCGGCGCGCTGCGCGTGCGCCTTGGTGAGGATCGCGGCCTCGTCGAGCGCGCCTGGAAGCCGCTGTGGGTGATCGATTTCCCGATGTTCGACTGGGACCCACAGCAGAAGCGCTGGGATGCGCTGCATCATCCATTCACCGCGCCGCAGGTCGACGATCCCGAGGCGCTGCTGGCCGATCCCGGCGCGGCGCTGTCGCGCGCCTACGACATGGTGCTCAACGGCACCGAGGTGGGCGGCGGCTCGGTACGTATCCACCGCCAGGAGACCCAGGCCGCGGTCTTCTCTCTGCTCGGCCTGGGCGAGGCCGAGGCGCAGGAGAAGTTCGGCTTCCTGCTCGATGCGCTGAAGTACGGTGCGCCACCACACGGCGGCATCGCCTTCGGTCTCGACCGCCTGGTGATGCTGATGACCGGCGCCAGCTCGATTCGCGACGTCATCGCCTTCCCCAAGACCCAGTCCGCCAGTTGCCCGCTGACCCAGGCACCGGCCGCGGTCTCGGCGCTGCAGCTCGACGAGCTGAACCTGCGGGTCCGTCACCCGGCCTGACGTCCGATGCCGTCTGGCCAGGCGCGCCAGCGTTTCAAGCGGCCGGTGTCGGTGCTGGTGGTGGTCGCCACCCGGGCCGGCGAGGCGCTGCTGCTGCGCCGTCGCGAACCGGCCGACTTCTGGCAATCGGTGACCGGCAGCCTCGGCTGGGACGAGGCGCCCGCCGCCGCGGCGGCACGCGAGCTGCACGAGGAGACCGGCATCGTCGCCGCGCCGCGCGCGACCGGCCAGGTCAACCGCTTTCCGATCGCCCCGGCGTGGCGCGCCCGCTACCACCCCGACGACGTGGAGAACGAAGAGCACGTCTTCGTGGTCCACCTGCAGGAGCGCGTCGCGGTGCGGTTGTCGCCCGACGAACACGCCGAGTACGCCTGGCTCGACCGCAACCAGGCGCTGGCCCGGGCCTCTTCCTGGACCGACCGCGCGGCGCTGAAAACCTTGGTGCCATTGGGTTGACACCCATTTTGCGGCGCAGCAACATCGGACGCTGGCTGGCCCCGGCCCGCCCCGAGCCATGGAGACGACGAACGCGATGAGCCAGTCCGCCCTCGCCCTGCAGGACTTCGCCGACCTCGACGACGCCGACTGCGAGGCGCGCATCCGCGCCGCCCGCGCGGCGCTCGGCGAGCGCGTGGTGATCCTGGGTCACCACTACCAGCGCGAGGAGGTGTTCCGCCACGCCGACTTCTCGGGGGACTCGCTGAAGCTCTCGCGCCTGGCCGCCGAATCGGATGCCGAGTTCATCGTCTTCTGTGGCGTGCACTTCATGGCCGAAGTGGCCGACATCCTGTCGCGGCCCGAGCAGGTCGCGATCCTGCCCGACATGGCCGCCGGCTGCTCCATGGCCGACATGGCCAACCTGGCCAAGGTCGAGCGCGCCTGGCGTGAACTCGGTCGCGTGCTCGACCCGGACGCGCAGGTGACGCCGGTCACCTACATCAACTCCGCGGCCGACCTGAAGGCGTTCTGCGGGCGTCATGGCGGCATCGTCTGCACCTCGAGCAACGCCCGCCAGATCCTCGACTGGTCGTTCGCGCGCCGCGAGAAGATCCTGTTCTTCCCCGACCAGCACCTCGGGCGCAACACCGGCCACGCGATGGGCATCCCCCTCGAGCAGATGGTCACCTGGGACTTCGACAAGCCGCTGGGCGGCCTGACCGAGCAGCAGATCCGCGACGCGCGGGTCATCCTGTGGAAGGGCTTCTGCTCGGTGCACCAGATGTTCCAGCCGGCGCACATCGAGCGCTTCCGTGCCGAGCATCCCGACGGCAAGGTGATCTCGCACCCGGAGTGTTCGTTCGAGGTGTGCCAGGCCTCCGACGTGGTCGGTTCGACCGAGACCATCATCCGCACCGTCAAGGCGTCGCCGCCCGGCACCCGCTGGCTGGTCGGCACCGAGCTCAACCTGGTCAACCGGCTGCACCGCGAGGTGCAGGGCGAGGGCAAGGTGGCCGAGTTCATGTCGCCGACGGTCTGCATGTGCTCGACCATGTTCCGCATCGACCCGCAGCACCTCGCGTGGGTGCTCGAGAGCCTGGTCGCCGGCGAGGTGGTCAACCGCATCCGGGTGCCGGCCGAGGAGAGTGCGCAGGCGCGCACCGCGCTCGACCGCATGCTCGCCGCCTCGCCCTGAGGCACCCCTGGTGAATAAGGCGCCCCGGGTCGTGCTGCTGCACGGCCTGTGGATGCCCGCACTGTCGATGTCGCTGCTCGGCCGCCGCCTGCGCGCGGCCGGCTTCGCCACCTTGGCGCCGGCCTGGTGGCCGCGACGCGATGGCGTGACGGCGAGCGCGGCGAGACTCCATGCCGAACTCGGTGACGCCCCAGTGCTGTTCGTCGGCCACAGCCTGGGCGGCCGCCTGGCGTTGGCGCTGGCCGCGTTGCGCGACGCGCGCCCGAGCCGTGTCGTGGCCCTCGGCACCCCGTTCCTCGGCAGCCTCGCAGGGCAGCGCCTCGCTACGGTCGCCGCGGGCCGCTGGCTGCTCGACCGGGCCGCCAGCGACGTCACCACGGCCTACCTTGCCGGCCTGCCCGCAGGTTGCGAGCTCGGCGTGGTGGCCGGCACCCGGCCGCTCGGCCTCGGCCGGCTGGTGACCCGGGTCACCGGACCCAGCGACGGCACGGTGCGCGTCGACGAGACCCGTCATCCCGACGCCAGCGACTGGCTGGCGCTGCCCGAGACCCATCTCAGCCTGCCGCTCTCCATGCAGGTGGCGCAGGCCTGTGCCGGCTTCCTGCGCGAAGGTAAATTTCCAGTAAAACTCCACGATCTGTGACGTAGTTCGGCTGACCGTGCGTTGGGCGCGGTGATAAACTCTCGCGAATTCGAATTATTCACTCCCGAGGGATCGATGGCCGGTCACAGCAAGTGGGCCAACATCAAGCACCGGAAGGCCGCCCAGGACGCCAAGCGCGGCAAGCTCTTCACCAAGCTGATCCGGGAGATCACCGTGTCCGCGAAGGTCGGCGGCGAGGATGCCGACGCCAACCCGCGGCTGCGCACGGCGATCGACAAGGCACTGGCCGCCAACATGTCCAAGGACGTCGTGGCGCGCGCGATCAAGCGTGGCGCCGGCGGGCAGGATGGTGAGGATTACGCCGAGATCCGCTACGAGGGCTACGGGCCGGGCGGTGTCGCGGTGATGGTCGACTGTCTGACCGACAACCGCAATCGCACCGTGGCCGACGTGCGCCACGCCTTCACCAAGTGCGGCGGCAACCTCGGCACCGACGGCTCGGTGGGCTACCTGTTCAGCAAGGTCGCCCAGTTCGTGCTGCCCGCCGGCAGCGACGAGGAGCGGGTCATGGAGGTCGCGCTCGAGGCGGGCGCCGACGACGTGCAGACCCTCGACGACGGCAGTGTCGAGGTGCTGGCCGACGCGGACAGCTTCGCGGCGCTCAACGACGGCCTGCAGCGTGCCGGTCTCGCGGCCGAGGTCGCCGAGGTGACCATGCGCGCCTCGACCAGCGTCGATGTGGACCGCGACAGCACCGAGTCGCTGCTGCGCATGCTCGACATGCTCGAGGATCTCGACGACGTCCAGAACGTCTACTCCAACGCCGAATTCGACGATGCCGTGCTGGCGGAACTCGGTGACTGACCAGCGCTGCACGCATCACGCGGCGGCCCGGGCATGACCCGGATCCTCGGCATCGACCCAGGTTCACGCATCACCGGCTACGGCGTGGTCGAGTTCGACGGCCCGCGCAGCCGTTATATCGCCAGCGGCACGGTGCGCTGTGCCGACGGCGATCTGCCCGCGCGGCTGCGCGAGATCTTCACCGGGCTGCGCGAGGTGATCGCCACCCACGCACCCGATCAGAGCGCCATCGAGCAGGTGTTCATGCACCGCAATGCCGACTCGGCGCTGAAACTCGGCCAGGCGCGCGGTGCGGCGATCTGCGCCTGCACCAGCCACGACCTGGCGATCGGCGAGTACACGCCACGCCAGATCAAGCAGGCCGTGGTCGGCACCGGCGCCGCGACCAAGGCCCAGGTCCAGGAGATGGTCAAGCGGTTGCTCGCGCTGCCGGCCGCGCCGCCCAGCGATGCCGCCGACGCGCTGGCGGTGGCGCTCTGCCACGGCCAGGCGCAGCGGCTCGCGTTGCAGGTCGGCGCCGTCAGCGGTCTGCGGGCCGGGAGGATGCGATGATCGGACGACTACGCGGCACGCTGCTCAACAAGCAGCCGCCGACCCTGCTGATCGAGGTCGGCGGCGTCGGCTACGACGTCGAGGCCCCGCTGTCGACCTTCGCGGTACTGCCGGCGGTCAACCAGGAGGCGATCCTGCATACCCACCTCGCGGTGCGCGAGGACGCGCAGGTGCTCTACGGCTTCGCCACGCTGGGCGAGCGCGATCTGTTCCGCGACCTGATCAAGGTCAGCGGCATCGGCGCCAAGCTGGCGCTGACCATCCTGTCGGGGACCGATGCCGACGAACTCGCACGCTGCGTGCGCGACGACGACGTCGCCGCGTTGACCCGGCTGCCCGGCATCGGCCGCAAGACCGCGCAGCGGCTGCTGGTCGAGTTGCGCGACCGCATGCCGGGCGACCTCGCCGGTGGCCCCGGGGCCGGCGGCACGGCGCGCCCGCAGAGCCCCGAGAACGACGCCCGCGAGGCGCTGATCTCGCTCGGCTTCAAGCCCGACGACGCCGCGCGCCGGCTGCGTGAGGTGGCCGACCCGAGCCTGTCGGCGGAGGAGCTGATCCGCCGCGCGCTGCAGGCCACGGTGCGTGGCTAGCATGCGGCGCACCGCGAGGAGTTGCAGATGATCGAGCCCGACCGGCTGGTCGCGCCGGACGCCACGCCCCAGGAGGAGTCGCTGGAGCGCGCCATCCGGCCGAAGCGGCTCGCCGACTACATCGGTCAGCCGGCGGTCGTCGAGCAGATGGAGATCTTCATCGGCGCGG
>CBDTVS010000137.1:0-5527 GCA_965364245.1 uncultured Gammaproteobacteria bacterium
GCGGCAGGTGACTGGACTGCTGAGCGTACATCTTGCGCCCCTGCTGACGCTTGGCGTAGTTGACCGTGATGCGCCGCTGGCCGCGCTCGATGAACACCACGAAGGTGGTCACGGCGACCGCCAGCACGATCAGGAACAGCACGGCCAGCGCATTCAGCTCGCCGGTGCGCGCCAGCTCCAGCGTGCCACCCACGGCCGAGGGCAGGCCGGCGACGATGCCGGAGAAGATGATCAGCGAGATGCCGTTGCCGATGCCGCGCTCGGTGATCTGCTCGCCGAGCCACATCAGGAACATGGTGCCGGTGACCAGCGTCGTCGCGGTTGTGAACACGAAGCCCGGGCCCGGCGCGTAGGCCAGCGGCATGCCGCCGACGGTCTGGCCCTGCAGTGCGACCGACACGCCGATCGCCTGGAACGTGGCCAGCACCACGGTGCCGTAACGGGTGTACTGGGTGATCTTGCGCCGCCCTGCCTCGCCCTCTTTCTTGAGGCGCTCGAGGGTCGGCACGGCCACGGTCATCAGCTGCATGATGATCGACGCGGAGATGTACGGCATGATGCCGAGCGCGAAGATCGACAGCCGGCTGAGCGCGCCGCCGGAGAACATGTCGAACATGTCGAGGATCGAGCCGCGCTGCTGATCGAACAGCGCCGCCATCGCCTCGGGATTGATGCCGGGCACGGTGATGTGGGTGCCGAAACGGAACACCAGCAACGCGCCGAGCACGAACAGCAGTCGCTGCCGCAGCTCGGAGAGCTTGCCGGAGCCGAGCATCCCGGCCATCGTCTTGCCCGAAGTGGCCAAGTTTCTCAGTCCTCGATCTTGCCGCCGGCCGCCTCGATGGCGGCACGCGCACCCTTGGTCACACCGAGCCCGCGCACGGTGATGGCGCGTTCGATGGTCCCGGAGGCGAAGACCCGTGCCCGCTGCACGTCCTGGCGCACCAGGTTGGCCGCCTTGAGCGCGGCCAGGTCGGCAACGTCGCCGTCCACCGCGCCGAGCTCGTTGAGCCGGATCTCGGCGGTGACCTGCGCCATCTTGGAGCGGAAGCCGAACTTCGGCAGGCGCCGCTGCAGCGGCATCTGGCCACCCTCGAAGCCGGACTTGCTGAAGCCGCCGGAGCGGGACTTCTGTCCCTTGTGGCCGCGTCCGCAGGTCTTGCCGAGGCCGGAGCCGATGCCGCGGCCGACGCGCTTGGCGGTCTGCCTGCTGCCCTCAGCGGGCTTGAGCGTATTGAGTCGCATGGTCAGGCCTCCTCGACCTTGAGCAGGTAGGCCACCTTGTTGATCATGCCGCGCGTGGCCGGGGTGTCCTCGACCTCGACGGTGTGATGCATGCGGCGCAGCCCGAGCCCGGCGACGGTCGCCTTATGGGTCGCCAGGCGCTTGTTGGTGCTGCGCACGAGGGTCAGCTTGACGCGATTAGCCTGTGCCATGGTGTCAGTCCCGCAGTTCCTCGACCGATTTGCCCCGCTTGGCGGCGATCGCCTCCGGGCTGGTCATCTCGGTCAGGCCGCGCACGGTGGCGCGGACCATGTTGATCGGATTGCGCGTGCCGATGCACTTGGCCAGCACGTCCTGGATGCCGACCACCTCAAAGACCGCGCGCATCGCGCCGCCGGCGATGATGCCGGTGCCCTTGGAGGCCGGCTTCATGAACACCTTCGCCGCGCCGTGGGTGGCGGTGATCGGATACTGCAGCGTGGTGCCGTTGAGCTTCACGTCACGCATCGAGGCGCGCGCGTTCTCCATCGCCTTCTGGATCGCGGCCGGCACCTCGCGTGCCTTGCCGCGGCCGAAGCCGACCTTGCCGTTGCCGTCGCCGACCACGGTCAGCGCGGTGAAACCGAACTGCCGGCCACCCTTGACCACCTTGGCCACGCGGTTGACCGCAATCAGCTTCTCGCGCAGCCCGTCACCTTCACCCTGGACGTCCATTCTCGACATCGCTCTACCCTTTGTCAGAATTCCAGCCCGCTCTCGCGCGCTGCGTCGGCCAGGGCCTTGATCCGGCCGTGGTACTTGAAACCGGAACGATCGAACGCGACCTTGGTCACGCCGGCCGCCTTGGCCCGCTCGGCGACCAGCTGGCCGACGCGCGTCGCGGCGGCCACGTTGCCGGTCGCGCCCAGCTCCTTGCGGAGCTCGGGCAAGACGGTCGAGGCACTGGCCAGAACCGCACCGCCATCGGCCGAGATGACCTGGGCATAGATATGCCGCGGCGTGCGGTGCACGCACAGGCGGCAGGCGCCCAGCTCCCGGATCTTCTTGCGCGCGCGCGTTGCGCGGCGCAGACGTGTTGCTTTCTTTTCCATTGCTGACCCGCCTTACTTCTTCTTGGCCTCTTTACGGACCACGTGCTCGTCGGAGTAGCGCACGCCCTTGCCCTTGTAGGGCTCGGGCGGCCGGTAGGCGCGGATCTCCGCAGCCACCTGTCCGACCTTCTGTTTGTCGATGCCCTTGATCAGGATCTCGGTCTGGCTGGGCGTCTCGACGCTGATGCCCTCGGGCAACTTGTGCGCCACCGGGTGCGAGAAGCCGAGCGTCAGGTTGAGCACGTTGCCCTGGGCCTGCGCACGGTAACCGACACCGACCAACTCGAGCTTGCGCTCGAAGCCGGAGGTGACCCCGGTCACCATGTTGCCGAGCAGCGCGCGCATGGTGCCGTACATCGCCTTGGCGCCAGCGACGCCCTCGCACGGACGCACGCTGAGCTGGTTCTCCTCGCGCATCACCTCGACCGCCGGATGCAGCGGCTGGGCCAGCACGCCCTTGGGTCCCTTGACCCGGATCTCGGCGTCGCCCAGGGTCACCTCGACCCCGGCTGGGATCTCGACAGGTGCCTTGCCTACTCGGGACATGTCTGCAGTCCTCGTATCAGGAGACGTAACAGAGGATCTCGCCGCCCTGCCCCGCCTTGCGGGCGGCGCGGTCGGTCATGACCCCCTGGGAAGTGGAAACAATGGCGATGCCGAGGCCGTCGAGCACCTGCGGCAGCTCGTCCTTGTTCTTGTAGACGCGCAACCCCGGGCGGCTGACCCGCTTCAGGGTGTCGATCACCGGCTGACCGCCGTGGTACTTGAGGCGGATATTCAGCTGCGACTTCACGCCGGCCTCGCTGACCGCGTAGTCGCTGATGAAGCCCTCGTCCTTGAGCACCTTGGCGATAGCCACCTTGAGCTTGGACGACGGGGCGGAAACCTCGGTCTTGGCGGCCGCCTGCGCATTGCGGATGCGGGTCAGCAGATCGGCGATCGGATCGGTCATGGACATCGGTCTGAACCTCTGAATACGTTACGGCGGCGCGCTTACCAGCTCGCCTTGACCAGGCCGGGAATGTCACCGCGCATCGCTGCCTCGCGCAGCTTGTTGCGGGCCAGGCCGAACTTGCGGTAGTAGCCGTGCGGGCGCCCGGTGATGCGGCAGCGGTTGCGCTGGCGCGAGGGGCTGGCATCGCGCGGCAGCTTCTGCAGCGCGACCAGCGCGGCATCGACCTGCTCGAACGAGGCGCTGCGGTCGTTGATGATCTTCTTGAGCTCGGCGCGCTTGGCCGCGTACTTGTTCGCGGTCCGGGTGCGCTTGGTCTCGCGGGCGATCATGCTCAGCTTGGCCATCGGGTCGTCCTCAGTTGCGGAACGGGAAGTTGAACGCGGCCAGCAGCGCGCGCCCTTCCTCGTCGGTTCTGGCGTCGGTGGTGATGGTGATGTCCATCCCGCGCAGCGCGTCGATACGGTCGTAGTCGATCTCGGCGAACATGATCTGCTCGCGCACGCCCATGCTGTAGTTGCCGCGACCGTCGAACGACTTCGGGCTCAGGCCGCGGAAGTCGCGAATACGCGGTATCGCGATATTGATCAGGCGGTCGAGGAACTCGTACATGCGCTCGCGGCGCAGCGTGACCTTGCAGCCAATCGGCCAACCCTCGCGCACCTTGAAGCCGGCGACCGACTTGCGTGCGTGGGTGATGATCGGCTTCTGGCCGCTGATCTTCGCCATGTCGCCGGTGGCGTGCTCGAGGACCTTCTTGTCCGTGAGCGCTTCGCCCAGGCCCATGTTGAGCGTGATCTTGGTAATGCGCGGCACCTGCATGTTCGACTTGTAGCCGAACTGCTCGGTGAGCTGCGGTACCACGCTTTCCTTATAAAACTGTTTCAACCTGGCCATGCTGGCTTATCCCGTCAGTTAGAGGTCGAGAATCTCGCCGTTCGACTTGAAGTAACGCACCTTGCGCCCGTCGTCGAGGGTGCGGAGCCCGACCCGGTCGGCACGACCGGTCACCGGGTTGAAGACCCCGACATTGGAGGCATCGATCGGCGCCTCCTTTTCGACGATACCGCCGGGCTGGTTCTGCATCGGGTTCGGCTTGGTGTGGCGCTTGACCATGTTGACGCCCTGGACGATCAGGCGACCGTCGTCGAACACCCTGACCACGGAGCCACGCTGGCCCTTGTCGCGGCCGGCGAGCACCATCACGTCGTCCCCTGTGCGAATCTTGTTCATCGCCTGCTCTCCGTCACAGCACTTCGGGCGCCAGCGAGATGATCTTCATGAACTTCTCGCCGCGCAGTTCGCGGGTCACCGGGCCGAAGATGCGCGTACCGATCGGCTGCTGCTGGTTGTTGAGCAGCACCGCCGCGTTGCCGTCGAAGCGGATCAGCGAGCCGTCCGGGCGGCGCACGCCCTTGCGCGTACGCACCACGACGGCGTTGTACACCTCGCCCTTCTTGACCTTGCCGCGTGGAATCGCTTCCTTGATCGACACCTTGATGATGTCGCCGATCCCGGCGTAGCGCCGGCGCGAGCCGCCCAGCACCTTGATACACATCACCTTCTTGGCGCCGCTGTTGTCGGCCACGCCCAGCGTTGTCTGCATCTGAATCATCGTCGTGATCCGTTCGTTAGTTCGTTCGTCTCGGGAGCCCGCATGGGCTTCTTCACGCTTCCAGCTCGGCGCGCTCGAGGATCTCGACCAGGCGCCAGGTCTTGGACTTGGAGATCGGCCGGCACTCGACGACCTTTACGGTGTCGCCGATGCGGCAGCTGTTCTCCTCGTCGTGGGCGTGCACCTTGGTCGAGCGGCGGATGATCTTGCCGTACAGCGGGTGGCGCACACGGCGCTCGACCCTGACGGTGATGGTGCGGTCCATCTTGTCGCTGACCACGCGCCCGGTGAGGGTGCGGGGATTGCTGCTGGTCTCGCTCATGATGCGCTGCCTGTCTTCTCGTTCAGCACGGTCTTGATCCGCGCGATGTTGCGCCGGACCTGCTTGACCAGGTGCGGCTTGGCCAGCTGGCCGGTCGCCTGCTGCATGCGCAGGTTGAACTGCTCGCGCAGGAGCTCGTGCAGTTCGCTGTTCAGGTCCGCGACACTCTTGTCGCGCAGCTCGCTCGCGTTCATCACATCACCGTCCGGCTAACGAAACTGGTGCCCACCGGGAGCTTGGCCGAGGCGAGGCGGAACGCTTCACGTGCGATCTCCTCGGTCACGCCCTCGATCTCGTAGAGCATGCGGCCCGGCTGGATCTGC
>CBDTVS010000138.1:0-5525 GCA_965364245.1 uncultured Gammaproteobacteria bacterium
TCATGCCGGCCAGCTTGTCGTAGAGGCGGAAGTAGTTCTGGAAGGTGATCGAGGCCAGCGTCTGGTTCTCGTTCTGGATCGGCACCCCCTCCTTCGCCTCGACCGCCTGGTGCAGGCCGCCCGACCAGCGGCGCCCGGGGAGTGTGCGCCCGGTGAACTCGTCGACGATCACCACCTGGCCGTTCTGGATGATGTACTCGACGTCGCGCTGGAACAGCGCGTGGGCGCGGATCGACGCGTTGACGAAGTGCATCAGCTGGATGTTCGCCGCGTCGTAGAGGCTCTCGCCCTCGGGCAGCAGGCCGGCCCCGGTCAGCAGTTCCTCGACGTGCTGGTGGCCGTCCTCGGTCAGGTAGATCTGCTTGCTCTTCTCGTCGACCGTGTAGTCGCCGGGCCCCTCCTCACCCTCGACCCTGGTGAGCTTGGGGATCATCGCGTTGATGCGCCGGTAGAGGTCGGCGTTGTCCTCGGCCGGGCCGGAGATGATCAGCGGCGTGCGCGCCTCGTCGATCAGGATCGAGTCGACCTCGTCGACGATCGCGAAGAACAGCGGCCGCTGCATCTTGTCGGCCTGGGTGAAGGCCATGTTGTCGCGCAGGTAGTCGAAACCGAACTCGTTGTTGGTGCCGTAGGTGATGTCGGCCTGGTAGGCCGCGCGCTTGGTCTCGGCGTCCTGCCCCGGCACCACGACACCGACGCTCATGCCGAGGAACTCGTAGAGCTTGCCCATCCACGCCGCGTCGCGTCGTGCCAGGTAGTCGTTGACGGTGACCACGTGTGCGCCCCGGCCGGCCAGCGCGTTGAGGTAGACCGGCAGCGTCGCAACCAGGGTCTTGCCCTCGCCGGTGCGCATCTCGGCGATGCGCCCCTGGTGCAGCACCATGCCGCCGATCATCTGCACGTCGAAGTGGCGCATGTCGAGCACCCGCCGGCCCGCCTCGCGCACCACCGCGAACGCCTCCGGGAGCAGGTCGTCGAGCGATGCGCCGTCGGCGAGGCGCGTACGGAACTCGTCGGTCTTGGCGCGCAGTGCGGCGTCGCTGAGCGCTGTCAGCGACTCCTCGAAGGCGTTGATCTGGGCGACCAGCTTGCCGAGTTTGCGCACCAGGCGCTCGTTACGGCTGCCGAAGACCTTGCTGAAGACTTTACCGATCATGGATTCGATTCGAAGGATGGCGGGTCACGCGGCGCCGGGGCCACGCTTGCAAGGGCGGGAGTGTGGCCGAGACCTCCGCCGAATTCAACGGCCGGCCCGGACGTAGCGCATCGGGTTGACGGGCTTGCCGTCGCGCAGGACCTCGAAATGGACGTGGGTGCCGGTGGAACGGCCGCTGCTGCCCATATGGGCGACGGTCTGTCCCTTCTCGACCAGGTCGCCGACCGCGACCAGGTTCTTCTTGTTGTGACCGTAGCGGGTCACGTAGCCGTTGCCGTGGTCGATCTCGACCAGGCGGCCGTAGCCGTTCTTCTTGCCCGACCAGGTGACGACCCCGGCGGCGACCGCGATGATGTCGCTGCCCGGGCGCCCGGCGAAATCAACGCCCTCGTGGCGATCACGCTTGCCGGTGAAGGGGTCGGTACGCCGTCCGTAACCGGAAGAGAGCCAGCCCTCGCGGACCGGCCGTCCGCTCGGCTCGACGCGCTTGGCCAGGCTGCGGTTGAGCATGAACTCCTCGAGCAGCGTCAGCTTCTGCTCGCGGTCGCCGAGGCGGTCCAGCAGGTCGTCCAGCGCGCCGTCGAGTTCGGGAGCAGCGCTGGCGCTTGCGCCCTCGAGAGCCTGCGCAGGGCCACCACGTGCCGGCGGGTTGCTGAAGTCGAACTCCTCCGGGTTGAGTTCGGCCATGTCCACGAGCCGCTCGCCGAGGGCGTCGAGGCGGATCACGTGCGCCTGCAACTCACCGAGGCGCAGCGCGAGGGCGTTGAGGTGATGGTCGTTGGCCCGGCGGGTCGCGGCGAGCGCCTCGGTGCGCTGCATCTCGGCGGCACGAGTGCGCGCGGAGACCTCTGCGAGCTCGGGCTGGGCCGCCTGGTGACCAACCACGTAGCCGGCACGGAACAGGCCGGCCGAGAGCAGCGCCCCGAGCATGAGCCCCGCGACCAGCGGCCAACGGCGTCCGAAGGAGAGCACGCGCGCCGCGGCGCCGGTCTTGGTCAGCAGGATGATCTGCATGGGTCTCGCTTGTCGTCTCTCTGCTGGCTCGCTACGATGCCGTGAAACTTCCCAGCCGTCCGGGATCCGCATGGCCTCCCGCCCGACCCCCGTCAATGACCTGCTCCAGCGGCGCCTGCGCCAGCTGGCCGACGAGGCCGCGCGCCATGCACGGGTCGCCAATCTGGTCCGCGAGGCCTTACCACGCGAACTCGTAGACCATTGCCTGGGCGCAGTGGTCAACGACGACGAGCTGGTGCTCTACGTCGATTCGCCCGGCTGGGCGACCCGCCTGCGCTTCCTGGCCCCGACGCTGTTCACGCGCCTCGCCACGCACGGCATCGTATGCCGTCGCAGCCGGGTGCGCGTGCAGCCCCCTGGTGAGCGGGTCGCGCCCATCGCGCCCACTCGGCAAACCGTCTGCGCCGGACCCGCCGCCGTGCGCGCTGTCAGCAGCGCCGCGGCCACGGCCGGCTCCGACGAACTCGCCGACGCCCTGCGTCGGCTCGCTAGCAGCCTCGCCCGCCGTCAGCCTCCGGCGTAGGCCGGGCGGCTGTAGGAGATGGGCAGGCTCTCGATGTCCTCGTAGGTCACCAGTTCCCACGCCTCGGCGTCGGCCACCAGGGCCCGCAGCAGGCGGTTGTTCAGCGTGTGGCCCGACTTGTGGCCGCGGAAGGCCCCGATCAGGCTCCTGCCGAGCAGGTAGAGATCACCGATGGCGTCGAGGATCTTGTGCTTGACGAACTCGTCTTCGTAACGCAGACCATCCTCGTTGAGTACCCGGTACTCGTCGACGACGACCGCGTTGTCGAGGCTGCCACCCAGCGCCAGCTGGTTCTGACGCAGCAACTCGACGTCGCGCATGAACCCGAAGGTGCGCGCGCGGCTCACCTCCTTGACGAAGGAGGTGGTGGAGAAATCCATGGTGGCGAGCTGGGTCCGCTCCTTGAATACCGGGTGGTCGAAGTCGATCGAGAACGCGACCTTGAACCCCTCGAACGGCTCGAAACGGGCCCACTTGTCGCCGTCTTCGACCTGCACCGGCTTGCGGATGCGGATGAACTGCTTGGCCGCGCCCTGCTCCTCGATGCCCGCCGACTGCAGCAGGAAGACGAACGGTCCGGCGCTGCCGTCCATGATCGGCACCTCGGGGGCACTGACATCGACGTAGGCGTTGTCGATGCCGAGCCCCGCCATCGCCGACAGCAGGTGCTCGACCGTCGACACCCGCACGTTGCCCTCGACCAGCGTCGTCGACAACTCGGTGTCGCCGACGTTGTGCGGGTCGGCACGGATCTCGACCGGCGGATCGAGGTCCACGCGGCGGAACACGATGCCCGCGTCGGGCGCCGCAGGGCGCAGTGTCAGGTAGACCTTTTCACCCGTATGCAGGCCGACCCCGGTCGCCCGGATGGCGTTCTTCAGTGTCCGTTGCTTGATCATGTCCCCAAATGCCGTGCAGGCTGCGGCCACAATAGCCACACAATCGGCGGCATGCTAGCACAGAATCACCGTACCTCCCAAGCACTTACGAACGCCTCCGGACCTGCCAGGCCTCAGTCGGCCTGCTTACGCAGGAACGCCGGAATATCGAGGTACTCGTAGTCCATTTCCGGCGCCGCGCCCCCCTCCTGCATCGATGGCCGGGGCCGGTCGCGCTGGGCCGGCGGCTTCTCGTAACGCTCCCAGTCCGGCTCGCCGGACTCCGGCTTGCGCACGATCTGGACCTTCGGTGGCTGCTGCTGCGCGGCCTTGCCGGCACCGAGCCCGGTGGCGACCACGGTCACGCGCAGCTCCGCCTCCATCTCCATGTCGATGACGGTGCCGACCACCACGGTGGCGTCGTCGGAGGCGAACTCCTTGACCGTGCTGCCAACCTCTTCGAACTCGCCGATCGCCATGTCCGGTCCGGCGGTGATGTTGACCAGGATGCCGCGCGCCCCGGCCAGGTCGATGTTGTCGAGCAGCGGGCTGTTGATCGCCGCCTCGGCCGCCTCGCGCGCCCGTCCCTCACCGCTGGCGGTGCCCGAGCCCATCATCGCCATGCCCATCTCCGACATCACCGTTCGCACGTCGGCGAAGTCGACGTTGATCAGGCCGGGCCGGGTGATCAGCTCGGCGATGCCCTGCACCGCGCCCTGCAGCACGTTGTTCGCCTCGCTGAAGGCGTTGAGCAGGCTCATCTGCGGACCCAGCACCTCCTGCAGGCGGGCGTTGGGGATGGTGATCAGCGAGTCGACGTGCTCGGAGAGCTCGCGAATTCCCTGTTCGGCGACCTTCATGCGCCGGTTGCCCTCGAACGCGAACGGCTTGGTGACCACCGCCACCGCGAGGATGCCCAGTTCACGCGCAACCTGCGCGATGACCGGAGCCGCGCCGGTGCCGGTGCCGCCGCCCATGCCGGCGGTGATGAACACCATGTCGGCGCCGGCCAGCGCCTCCTGGATGCGATCGCGATCCTCGAGCGCCGCCTGGCGTCCGAGGTCCGGGTTGGCGCCGGCGCCGAGACCCTTGGTGATGTTGCCGCCGAGTTGCAGCACGCTGCAGGCGTGCATGTTCTTCAGCGCCTGAGCATCGGTGTTGGCGCAGATGAAATCGACGCCCTCGATGTCGGCCTTGACCATATGGTGGACCGCGTTGCCGCCGCCACCGCCGACGCCGATCACCTTGATCACCGCGTTCTGCGGGTAGGTTTCCATCAATTCGAACATACCTTTTCCTCCATCCGGCTCACCGCCCGGTTCGCCTGTCTGCCTGCCATTTGCCACACACGCGCCATCGTGACGCCACCCATCGATTCCGTGACCGCTCCGGCCACGTCAGAAATTTCCCTGGAACCAGCTGCGCATCCGCTCGAGGATGCTGCCGAAACCGCGCCGCGGCGCGCTCTCCTCGCCGGCGTCGCGCATCTGCTGGTGTCCGAACAACAGCAGCCCGACGCCGGTCGCGTTGGTCGGGCTGCACACCACCTCGGTCAGTCCGGTGACCCCCTTGGGCACCCCGAGCCGCACCGGCAAGTGGAAGATCTCCTCGGCGAGCTCGATCACGCCCTCGACCTTGCTGCTGCCACCGGTCATGACCACGCCGGCCGCGCACAGGTCCTCGAAGCCGCTGCGTCGCAGCTCGGCCTGGATCAGGCCGATCAGCTCCTCGTAGCGCGGCCCGATCACCTCGGCCAGCGTGTGACGCGACATGCGCCGCGCCGGCCGGTCGCCGACGCTCGGCACCTGCACCGTCTCGTCGGGATGGGCGAGCTGGGCCAGCGCGCAGCCGTGATGGATCTTCAGCTCCTCGGCGTGCTGGGTCGGCGTGCGCAGCGCCACGGCGATGTCGTTGGTCACCTGGTCGCCGGCGATCGGGATCACCGCGGTGTGGC
>CBDTVS010000139.1:0-5497 GCA_965364245.1 uncultured Gammaproteobacteria bacterium
GCCGCCGATCTCGGCCTGGCCGCGAGCGACATCTCGATCCACGGCCCCGGCATGGCCAAGCTGGCGCCGACGGCAGTCGCCGGGCCTGGCACCCCGCTGCCGGGACGCATCGTGCTGGTCTCGGCGATCAACCCGACCCGAGCTGGGGAGGGCAAAACCACGGTCTCGATCGGTCTCGCCCAGGGGCTGAGCCGCCTGGGTCGCAACGTCGTGCTGGCGCTGCGCGAGCCGTCGCTCGGTCCGATCTTCGGCGTCAAGGGTGGTGGCACCGGCGGCTCGAGCCGTCGGCGCGCATCGACCTGCATTTCACCGGTGACCTGCACGCGGTCGGTGCGGCCCACAACCTGCTCGCCGCGCTGGTCGACAACGCCGTTCACCACCACGCCGGGCTCGACCTGGAGCACCGCCAGGTGTTCTGGCGGCGCGTGCTCGACGTCAACGACCGTGCGTTGCGCCATGTCGTGATCGGCCTCGGCGGGCGCCTCGACGGCGTGCCGCGCGAGACCGCCTTCGACATCACCGCCGCCTCGGAGGTGATGGCGATCCTCTGCCTGCACGACGGTATCCCGGACCTCAAGGCTCGACTCGGGCGCATCCTGGTCGGTTACGACCGCGACGGCGCGCCGGTGACCGCGGCCGACCTGCGCGCGTCCGGTGCGATGGCGGCGCTGTTGCACGATGCGCTCAGGCCCAACCTGGTGCAGACCGGCGAGGGGGTGCCGGCACTGGTGCACGGCGGCCCGTTCGGCAACATCGCCCACGGCTGCAACAGCGTCGTCGCGACGCGCAGCGCGGCGGCGCGCGCCGAGTTCGTGGTCACCGAGGCCGGGTTCGGTTTCGACCTCGGCGCCGAGAAGTTCTTCGACCTCAAGTGCCGCGCCTCCGGACTCTGGCCGAGCGCGGTAGTGCTGGTGGTCACCGCGCGCGCGCTGTGCGTCCACGGCGGGGGCGCGCACTGCCCGGGCGGTGCGGTCGAGACCCTTGCCCGCGGGCTCGACCATCTCGACCAGCACGTCGCCAGCGTGCGCGCGTTCGGCTTCGAGCCGGTGATCGCGCTCAACGTCTTCGACGGTGACGACGAGGCGGGTCTTGCCGCGATCGAGGCGGGTTGCGCCGAGCGCGGCCTGGCGGTGGCGCGCACCACGGCTTACCGCGACGGTGGCGCGGGTGCCGAGGCGCTGGCCGCGGCGGTCAGCGAGGCCTGCACCCGGCCGGCCCCGACTCCGCGCTACCTATACGACCTCGAGCAGACGCCGGAGGCGAAGATCGACGCCGTCGCGCGCACCATCTACGGCGCCGAGGGGGTCGACTTCAGTCGTGGCGCACGGCGCGAGCTCGAGCGCATCGTCGCGCTCGGCTACGACCGGCTGCCGGTCTGCATCGCCAAGACCCACCTGTCGCTCAGCGACGACCCGAGCCGCGTCGGCCGGCCGCGCGCGTTCCGCCTGCCGGTCGAGTCGCTGCGCATCGCCGCGGGTGCCGGCTACCTGCTGGCACTGACCGGCGACATCGTCACCATGCCGGGGCTGCCAAGCGAGCCGGCGGCGTGGCAGGTCGACCTCGACGACGAGGGCAACGTCACCGGGGTCTGAGCGGCACGCTCAGGCCAGCAGCGGCACGAAGAACGCCGCGCCGAGGTCGATCGCCTGGCGCAGGGTGTAGAGGCGCCGCGCGTCGGGAGCGTCGGCTTGCCACTGTTGCGCAGTTGCCTCATCGGCCAGGAACAGCATCTGCCGGCACAGGCTGTGCGCGGTGTGACCGCTGGCGGCCGCCCAGTGGATGCCGACCAGGGGCCCGGCCGGCGAGACTTCCGTCACGGCCAGGCCGTCCATGACGACCTGGATCGGGGCGCCGCTGACCGCGCAGCGCGAATCGATCCGCGTCGCGGTCCCGAGCATCGGTGCTACCGACAAGGCATCGACCGCGCACATGGCGTGCACCGACGCCCCGCCGACGGTGACCGTGTGCGGCGTCGTCTCGGAGGTGAACGGGTAGGCGCCGGCGATTTCGCCGCTCGCATCGAGCACCACCATGTCGTCGCCGTCCAGGCGGGCGAGCAGGGTGTCGGCGTCGTCGATACCGGGCATGGAGGCGAGGTCCGCGCGGCGCGGGGGACGGCCGTCCGCTGCGTAGCCGGCCAGGATCGCGCGGTGCGCCACGCGCCAGGCCGCTGGCAGTGCCGCCTGGCGGGCGGCGAGCGGGATGATCGCGGTCAGGCGCGCGAAACCGTCGCGGGCGGTGGCGTCCATAGGCGGGATTCCATGGGTCGGATCGGGGTGGGGCAGCTTGCCCGAGGTTCGGCTGAGGCTCAATGCGTCTGCATGGCGAGGCCCACCGTGCCACCGCCCTCGATGATCTGGCCGCACACGCCCCGCAGTGCACGGAATTGCCCTGGATCAAGCCGGCGCGAACTCGGGTGCCAGGTCCCTTGCATGGGCCCGGGCGCGGCCCGACATTGGTCTCAGGTTTCCGCAACGAAGGACGTTCCATGCGCTCATCGACCCTGCTCTTCGCACTGCTGCTGTTCGGCCTCGCGGGCGTTGTCGCCGCCGGCGAGGAGGTCAGCTATAGCCACGACGGCACGACCATGAAGGGCTACCTCGCCACGCCGGCGGGCCTCTCGGGCAAGGCGCCCACGGTCCTGGTCGTGCACGAGTGGTGGGGACACAACGACTACGTGCGCAAACGCGCCGACATGCTCGCCGGGCTCGGTTACGTTGCGCTGGCGGTCGATATGTACGGTGACGGCAAGCTCGCCGACCATCCGAAGGACGCCGGCGCCTTCGCCGGCGAGATCGGCAAGAACATGGCGCTTGGCGAGGCGCGCTTCCGGGCGGCGATGGATTTCCTGGCCACGCGTCCCGAGGCCGACATGACGCGCGTCGCCGCGATCGGTTACTGCTTCGGCGGTGGCGTGGTGCTCGAGATGGCGCGCCGCGGCCTCGATCTCGATGCCGTGGTCAGCTTCCACGGCGGCCGGCTGGTCTCGGACACGCCGGTCGCGTCCGGTGGCCACAAGGCGAAGGTGCTGGTGCTCAACGGCGCCGACGATCCGTTCGTCAAGCCGGAGACCATCGACGGCTTCCGCGAGCAGATGGAAGCGGCCGATGTCGACTACCGCTTCATCAACTACCCGGGCGCAGTGCACAGCTTCACCAACCCTGGCG
The DNA here is from genome assembly GCA_965364245.1 of uncultured Gammaproteobacteria bacterium. Classification (GTDB taxonomy): domain Bacteria; phylum Pseudomonadota; class Gammaproteobacteria; order QNFN01; family QNFN01; genus QNFN01. Next base: position 3,168 of record CBDTVS010000139.1, read on the forward strand.
CCACGGCGGTCGGCGAGAAGTTCGACCTGCCGCTGGCCTACAACGCCGAGGTCGACGCCGCGTCGTGGGCCGAGATGCTGGCGCTGTTCGATGCGACGCTGAAGTAGTCGTGGTGCGCCAGGCGATCGTCGACCTCTACGACGCCTACACCCACAGCGCGCTGGGGCGGCGCGAGTTCCTGCGTCGCCTCGCCGGGCTGGCCGGCGGCACCGCCGCGGCGCAGGCGCTGCTGCCTCTGCTCGAGAACAACTACGCGCGTGCCGCCATCGTGCGTCCCGACCACCACGATCTGGCCGCGCTGCGCGTCGAGTACGACGGCAGCAGCGGCCGGCTGCGCGGCTACCTGGCGCATCGCAGGGACCGTCCCGGGCCGTTGCCGGCGGTGCTGGTGATCCACGAGAACCGCGGCCTGAATCCGCACATCGAGGACGTCACCCGGCGCCTCGCGCTGGCCGGCTTCCTGGCGCTCGCCCCGGACATGCTCAGCCCGCGGGGTGGCACGCCGGCCGACGAGGAGCGGGCGCGCGCGATGATCCGCGAACTCGACGACGTGGCGGTGCTCGCCGACCTCAAGGCGAGCGTTGCCTGGCTTGCAGCGCGCGAGGAGAGCAACGGCCGCGTCGGCTGCGTCGGATTCTGCTGGGGTGGCGGCAACGCCAACCGGCTCGCGACCCTCGATCCGGGCCTGGCCGCCGCCGTGGCGTACTACGGACGCGTGCCGCCGGTGAGCACGGTGCACCTGATCGAGGCGCCGCTGCTGCTGCACTACGCGGGACACGACGAACGCATCAACGCCGGCATCGAGGGCTACGAACAGGCGCTGCGCGCGGCCGGCAAGACGTACACGCTGCACCGCTACGACGGCGCCAACCACGCCTTCAACAACGACACCAACGCCGCGCGCTACGACCCCGAGGCGGCCGCGCTCGCCTGGGAGCGGACGCTACGCTTCCTCGACACTCACCTGCGGGCCTGATCCCGGGGCGGCTCAGGCGTCGTCGTCGCGCCGCGCGCTCACCTCGAGACGCCCGTCGGGAGCGATGCTGACGCGCACCTGCCATGGTCGGCAGCAGACCGCGCAGTCCTCGACGTACTCCTGGGATCCGTCACCCGCTTCGATCAACAGCTCGCCCGGTTCGCCGCAGTAGGGGCAGGTCAGCGTGACGGTCGTGAGCGCATCCATGCACGAAGCTTAGTCACCGGGCGCTGTACCTGCGCCACGCACCTGCGCTAGCGTTCGGCGAAACGCTACAGGAGGCCGCGATGAGCGAGCCAGTCAAAGTCCCCGCCGGGGCGTGCGACACCCACATGCACTTCTACCACCACCGCTACCCGGCCGCGCCGACGGCGCTGATCCAGCCGCCCGACGCCTGGATCGAGGACTACCGGGCGCTGCAGCGGCGGCTCGGCCTCGAACGGGTCGTGGTGGTGCAGCCGACCACCTACGGGCGCGACAACCGCGCCATGCTCGATGCGCTCGGGGAACTCGGCGAGGCCGCGCGCGGCGTGGTGGTGGTCGACGACGGCGTGAGCGACCAGGAACTCGAGGCGTTGACCGCGCGCGGCGTCTGCGGCGTGCGCTTCCACATGCTGCCGGGCGGTGCGCTGCCGTGGGATCTGCTCGAGACGGTCGCGGCGCGGGTCGCGCCGTTCGGCTGGCACGTGCAGCTGCAGATGAACGGTCATGAGTTCCCGGAACGGCTCGACCAGCTGCGCCGGCTGCCGTGCCCGCTGGTGGTCGACCACGTCGGCCGCTTCATGCCACCGGTCGCGGTCGATGACCCGGCCTTCAGGGCGCTGCGCACGCTGCTCGACGGCGGGCGCTGCTGGGTCAAGCTCTCGGCGCCGTACGAATCTTCGAAAGCCGACGCCCCGCGCTACGGTGACGTCGCGCCGCTGGCCCGGGCACTAGCCGTCGCGGCACCGGAGCGGATGCTCTGGGCGAGCAACTGGCCGCATCCGGGACAGGACCCGGCGCCGGACGACGCGCGGCTGCTGGACCTGCTGGGCGACTGGGTCGACGACGAGGCCGCGCGCGAGCGCATCCTCGTGACCAACCCGGCGACCCTCTACGGTTTCGCGTGAAGCGTCTTACCAGGGCAGCCGCTCGCCGTCGAAGGCGAGCAAGGCGCCGTGTTCTTCTGGACCGGCCGCGTCGATGACCTCGAGCAGCGCGTGCACCGTGTAGGCCGGCGGAAACAGCCAGTCGGCATCGACGTTGGCCTGGATTGTCGCCACGAGGGTCGACTCCCGACGGGGATCCACGAGCTCATGCAGATCCAGGGCATTCACATGGACAGCCTTGTCCTCGAAGGAAGACGTCACCTCCT
>CBDTVS010000140.1:0-5479 GCA_965364245.1 uncultured Gammaproteobacteria bacterium
TCCGGCCGACTACGAGCAGAAGGCCGCGCAGAAGCACCTCAAGGCGGTAGCGGCCGAGCCGCTCGAGAAGGCGCGTGCCGCCCTGGAGACGCTCGAGCCCTGGGGGGCCGAAACGATCCATGCCCTGGTCGAGGGCGTCGCCCAGGCGCTCGAACTCGGCATGGGCAAGGTGGCCCAGCCACTACGGGTCGCGGTCTCCGGCCGCGCGGCGACCCCGGGCATCGATGTGACGCTGGAACTCGTCGGACGCGACGCCACGCTGCGTCGTATCGATCGGGCGCTGGCGTGGATTCGTGAAGAGTCCGATACCCAAGCGCAGCAGTGAGCGCAGGCTCGTGTAGGTCGGGCTTCAGCCCGACACCATCTATGCACAGAACTGTCGGACTGAACTCCGACCTACAACGACACGGCCCGGCAGAGCGATGAACGACAGCGACACGCCCAAGAAGAGCAACTTCATCCGCCAGATCGTCGAGAGCGACCTGGCCGCCGGCAAGCACGCGACCATCCAGACCCGCTTCCCGCCGGAGCCGAACGGCTACCTGCACATCGGCCATGCCAAGTCGATCTGTCTCAACTTCGGCATCGCCGAGGATTTCGACGGCCGCTGCAACTTGCGCTTCGACGACACCAACCCGCACAAGGAGAACATCGAGTTCGTGCGTGCCATCGAGGAGGATGTGCGCTGGCTCGGCTACGACTGGGAAGAGCGGATGTTCTTCGCCTCCGACTACTTCGAGCCGCTGCACGACTTCGCCGTCGAGCTGATCCGCCGCGGCAAGGCGTACGTCTGCGATCTCACTGCCGACGAGATCCGCACCTACCGTGGCACGCTGACCGAGCCGGGGCGTGACAGCCCGTACCGGCAGCGCAGCGTGGCGGAGAACCTCGACCTGTTTGCGCGCATGCGCGCCGGCGAGTTCCCGGACGGTTCGCGGGTGCTGCGCGCGAAGATCGACATGGCCTCGCCGAACATCAACCTGCGCGACCCGACTATCTACCGCATCCGCCACGGCGTGATCCACCACCAGACCGGCGACGAGTGGCGCATCTACCCGATGTACGACTTCACTCACTGCCTGTCGGACATGCTCGAGGGCGTCACCCACTCGCTCTGCACCCTCGAGTTCGAGGATCACCGGCCGCTCTACGACTGGTTCCTCGATGCCCTCGACACGCCGTGCCATCCGCGCCAGATCGAGTTCGCGCGTCTCAACCTCGAGTACACGGTGCTCAGCAAGCGCAAGCTGACCGAACTCGTCGAGGGCGGCCACGTCGCCTCGTGGGACGACCCGCGCATGCCGACCATCGCCGGCCTGCGTCGGCGCGGCTACACCCCGGTCTCGATCCGCAACTTCTGCGAGCGCATCGGCGTGACCAAGGCGGACAGCCGCGTCGAGCTGCAGATCCTCGAAGGCTGCATTCGCGAGGACCTCGAACTGCACGCATCACGGCGTCTCGCGGTGCTCGATCCGCTCAAGGTCGTGCTCACCAACTACCCGGAGGAGCGCGAGGAGGAGTTCGAGGTGCCGAACCATCCGCAGGAACCCGACCGCGGTGAGCGCCCGGTCCCGTTCTGCCGCGAACTGTGGATCGAGCGCGACGACTTCATGGAAGAGGCGCCGAAGAAGTTCAAGCGCCTGGTGACCGGCGGCGAGGTGCGGCTGCGCAACGCCTACGTGATCCGCTGCGACGAGGTGATCAAGGACGAGAGTGGTGAGATCGTCGAGCTGCGCTGCAGCTACGATCCCGAGACCCTCGGCCGCAACCCCGAGGACCGCAAGGTCAAGGGGGTGATCCACTGGGTCTCGGCGCGCCATGGCGTGCCCGCCGAGGTGCGTCTCTACGATCACCTGTTCTCGGTGCCGAATCCCGAAGGGGAAGCGGATTGGCTCGCGGCCCTGCATCCCGAATCGCTGGCGACCGTCAATGCCATCGTCGAGCCCGCGCTCGCCGCGGCGGCGCCGGGCGAGCGGTTCCAGTTCGAGCGGACCGGCTACTTCTGCGCCGACAGCCGCGACCACGCCGTTGACCGTCCGGTGTTCAACCGCACCGTCGCGCTACGCGACTCCTGGGCCAAGATCGCCGGCAAGGGCTGATTCGCGCGGCAGCGTGAGCTTCGGTCGCGTGATCTAAGCGGCCCCCAGGCCGCGACCGAGCTGTTGCCATGCCGGCAATCAGCGCGAGGTCAGCTTGAACTCGATGCGCCGGTTGCGCGCCAGCGCGGCCGGAGTGTTGCCCGGATCGAGTGGGTGGTGCTCGCCGAAGCCGGCGGCCACCAGCCGGCGCGGCGGGATCCGCTGGTCGATCAGGAAGCGCACCACCTCCACCGCACGCGCGGTCGAGAGCTCCCAGTTCGACGCGTAGCGCGCGTTGCGGATCGGCACGCGGTCGGTGTGGCCATCGACGCGCAGCACCCAGTCGAGATCGTCGGGGATACGCGCGGCGAGTTCGCGCAGCGTCGCCGCGAAGCGCACCAGCTGGGCCTGGCCCGGTTCGCCGAGATCCGCGGTGCCAGAGGCGAAGAGCAACTCCGAGGAGAAGACGAAACGGTCGCCCTCGACGCGTATGTCGGGGCTCTCGCCGAGCACCTCGCGCAGCCGGCCGAAGAACTCCGATTGGTAGCGACTCAGACGGTTGACCTCGCGTGCCAGCGCGATGTTCAGGCGCTTGCCCAGATCGGCGATCTCGGCCTGCTGCTCCTGCTTGACCACCTCGGCTGCGGCCAGCGCGGTGGCGATCTCCTCGAGGCGGCGGCGCAGTTCGAGAATCTGCCGGTTGAGCAGCGCCAGTTCGGCGCGTGCCGCGGCCGAGATCGAGCGTTCCTCGTCGAGCTCCGCGCCGCGCTGGGCCAGGGTCTGTTCGGTTGCCCGGAGGCGTCTGATCAGGGCGCCGGTCTCCTCACGGCTACCGGCGAGGGCCTCGCTCAGAGTCGCACTCTCCATCTCCAGCGCCGCGCGGGCTTCGCTCAGCCCGGCGAGGTTCTCCTCGAGCCCGGCGTTGGCCGAGGTGAGTTCATCGAGCCGCGCGTTGAGCTCGACCTTCTCGCCCATCAGTTCAGAGATCAGTGACGAGAGGGCGCTGGTCTTCCCCTGCAACTCCTCGTTCTGCGCCTCGGCGAGGCCGAGCTGGCGAGTCAGTTCGGCGATCTCGCGGTGCAGCGCGGTGAGTTCGAGATCCTGCATCGACACGGTGCGCGACAACATCGCCTGGGCGACGACGAACACCAGCAGCACGAAGATCACCACCATCAGCAGCGCGGCCAGGGCGTCGACGTAGCCCGGCCAGATGTCGATGGTGCGCCGGTGGCGGCGCGCGGCGGTCGCCATGCTCAGCCCTCAGCCGCCATCGCGGCCGTCACGTCGGGAGAGCGCCTCCTTGAGCAGTTCGCGGGTCTCGCGCAGCTCGGCGGCGATCATGTCGAAACGGTCGTCGTAGGGTGACTCCTCGATCAGCGGTGCGTCGGGCAGCGGCTCGACGACCGGCTCCTCGCCCTTGCCCGGTTCGTCGATCAGCTGGGTCACGCCCGATAGCCACTCCTCGAGGCCGTTGAAGAAGCGGTTCTGCGCATGACCGGCGAGGATGTCGAGGAAGCCGAGCACCAGCGAGCCGCCCAGGCCGAACAGCGATGAGCTGAACGCGGTGCCCATGCCGGAGAGCGGGCCGGCGAGTCCCGCCTTCAGTTCGGAGAACATGGTGCCGACGTCCTGTGCGGTGACTTCCAGTCCGGCGATCACCATGGCCACCGCCGAGATCGTCTCGAGCAGCCCCCAGAAGGTGCCGAGCAGGCCGAGGAAGATCAGCAGCCCGACCATGTAGCGCGAGATCTCGCGCGACTCGTCGAGGCGCGAGCGGATGCCGTCGAGCACGGTGCGCAGCGCATGCGCGGAGAGACGGAAGCGGTCCTTCATGCGCCCGCTGAGGTGCGAGGCGAGTGGGCGCAGCAGGCGCGGTTCGACCGCCAGCGAGATACCGGTCTGACCGGTGCGAAACAGCTTGATCCACTCGATCTCGACCTCGAGCGCCAGCACCTGCTGGAAATTGATGATCACGCCCAGCAGCAGCACGCCGAGGATCAGCGAATTGAAGCCCCAGTTGGCGAGGAACGCGGACTCCAGCGACGGGTAGAGGACGGCGCACACCGCGCCCACCAGGGCCAGCGTGACCGCCATCCAGAACAGGGAATGTCTCGGTTTGAACATCGTGCGGATCCAGCGCCTGCGGTTCCCGTGTTGTAGCACAGCCACGCGCCGGGTTCCGTATCCCGCATGGCGGGTGTGGGCTCGACGCGTGACGTGCCGCCAGCGCGGCAGGGTTAGAATACGCGCCCTCTGCCGCGCCCGGATCTCGCCGCATGCAGCAATGGTTCCTCCCCGTCGGTCTGGTGCTGGCGATCCTGCTCGCGCTGGCTGCGCCCGGCCCGGGCACGGCGTTGAACGGGACCGGGCTGGTCATCGGCCTGGTGCCGCTGATCTTCCTCGTCAACGGCTACCAGACCCGGCTCGACATGCTCTCGCTCGGCGGCCGGTTCCTCGCGGTGCTCGCGGGTGGCGCCGGGATCGGCCTGCTGCTCAGCCCGTTCCTGGGCCTGGCCGCGGCAGCCCTGCTGGGCCTGCCGGCGGCGGCCGCGCTCGGGCTGGTGGTGATGGCGAGCATGCCGCCGACGCTCTCCTCGGGCGTGATCCTGACCGAGAACGCCGGTGGGCACACCCTCTGGGCGATGCTGCTGACGATCCTGCTCAACCTCGCCGGGATCTTCACCATCCCGTTCATGCTCGACCTGACGCTCGAGGCCGGTGCCGAGGTGGCGGTGGCGCCATGGCCGCTGCTGTGGCGCCTGCTCGGGCTGGTGCTGCTGCCGTTCGCGGTCGGTGGCCTGCTGCGCAGACTGCTGGCGCGCAAGGCGCCCGGCTGGGTCCGTTACGTGCCGTCGTCGTGCATCATCCTGACGGTCTGGATGTCGATGTCGGCCTCGCGCGGGACGCTGCTCGAACTGACCGTCGGCGCGCTGCTGCTGATCGCCGTGGGCTCACTGCTGGTGCACGGCAGCCTGCTCGGGCTGTGCGCCGCCGCCGGCCGTGGCCTGCGCCTCGCGGCGGGCGAGCGCATCGCGCTGCTGTTCGTCGTTTCGCAGAAGACCCTGCCGGTGGCGATCGGCGTGCTGACCGCACTCAACGCGCCGATCGCCAGCGCGCTGGTGGTCTGCATCGTGTTCCACTTCCTGCAGCTGATGGTCGACGCGCTGCTCGCTGCGCGCCTGCGTCGCCCGGCGCCGGGCTGACGGCTCAGCCGAGGCGGGCGGGGAGGGCGTCGCGCAGCTTCCCGGCGATGAACTACCAGGTCTCTCGCCTCGAACGAATACCCGCTGGGGCCGAGAGCGAAGAGCGAGAGTAGCAGGGCCCACGCCGCGGCTCCACCCCACGGGGTGAGGACGACGAGCCCCACGGTCATGACCACGAGCACGGTCCCCCGCCGACGT